>NZ_PSUC01000021.1:0-37099 GCF_002931635.1 Rathayibacter sp. AY2B7
GTCGGGGACGCCGACTCCGGGACCGTACTCCTCCACCAGCACGTCCTCGGTGAGCCCGAGCTCGGACGCGGCGCGCTCGAGCAGACCGGTGAGCTGCAGCCTCTTCTCGTAGATCTGCAGCTCGAGGCCGTGCACGCTCTCGGTGACGGACTGGAGCCGGTCGCGCACGCTCCCCTCCTCGCGGCGGAGCCCCTGCAGCTCACCGGTCTGCTCGAGCGCGCCGCGTCCGAGCTCGGGCTCACCGAGGACGTGCTGGTGGAGGAGTACGGTCCCGGAGTCGGCGTCCCCGACGAGACGGACGTGGAGCAGGAGCCGCGGCCCTACGTCCGCGAGGAGCAGCGCCACCGCCTCGAGAAGGCCGAGAAGCAGCTGGGGCAGCTGGGCCGCGTCAATCCGCTCGCGCTGGAGGAGTTCGCCGCGCTGGAGCAGCGGCACGCGTTCCTGACCGAGCAGCTGGCCGACCTCACCGGGACCCGGCGCGACCTGCTCACCATCATCGAGGAGCTCGACGAGACGATGCAGACCGTGTTCGCCTCCGCGTTCGACGACACGCAGGCGGCGTTCGCGGACGTGTTCCCCGTTCTCTTCCCCGGCGGCACCGGCAGCATCCGGCTGACCGACCCGGAGAACCTGCTCACCACCGGCATCGAGGTCGCGGTGCGGCCGGCCGGCAAGAAGATCGAGCGGCTGTCGCTCCTCTCCGGAGGGGAGCGCTCGCTCGCGGCCGTGGCGTTCATGGTCGCCATCTTCAAGTCACGGCCGAGCCCCTTCTACATCATGGACGAGGTGGAGGCCGCCCTCGACGACGCGAATCTCGGCCGACTGCTCAGCATCTTCGAGGACCTGCGCACCTCGAGCCAGCTGATCGTCATCACCCACCAGAAGCGGACCATGGAGATCGCGGACGCCCTCTACGGCGTGTCGATGCGGCAGGACGGCGTCTCGGCCGTCGTCGGCCAGCGCGTCGCCGCGCCCCCGGCCTGAACCCGCCTCCCCGACCGCTCGGAGGCGCGCCCGCCGGTAGCCTGGACCCATGGCAGAACGCACCTCCTGGTCGCTCGGCCGCGCACTGCGCGGCCTGTTCGAGAAGCGCACGATCGACGACCAGACCTGGGACGACCTCGAGACGGCGCTGATCACCGCCGACTTCGGCCCCGACATCACCGAGGAGATCGTCGACGACCTCCGCGCCAAGGTCGCCCGCTACTCCACAACCGACCCGCGCGACCTGCAGCGGATGCTCCGCGAGTCCCTCGAGGAGCGTCTGTCGAAGTACGACACGACCCTCAAGCTCAGCGAGCGCCCCGCCGTGATCCTCGTGGTCGGCGTGAACGGCGTCGGCAAGACCACGACCATCGGCAAGTTCGCCAAGTTCCTCCGCAACTACGGCCGGAGCGTCGTGGTCGGCGCGGCCGACACCTTCCGCGCCGCGGCGGTCGACCAGCTCGCCACCTGGGCGCAGCGCGCCGACGCCCAGATCGTCCGCCCGCAGCAGGAGCGCCAGGATCCGGCGTCCGTCGCCTTCCAGACCGTGCAGTTCGCGAAGGACACCGGCGTCGAGATGGTCATCATCGACACGGCCGGCCGCCTGCACACCAAGGGCGGGCTGATGGACGAGCTCACGAAGATCAAGCGCGTCATCGAGAAGCAGGCCCCGATCTCCGAGATCCTGCTCGTGCTCGATGCGACGACCGGTCAGAACGGGCTGAGCCAGGCCGAGGCGTTCATCGAGCACGCGGGCGTCACCGGCCTGGTCATCACCAAGCTCGACGGCTCCGCGAAGGGCGGCTTCGTCCTCGCGGTCCAGGAGCGCACCGGCATCCCGATCAAGCTCGTCGGCCAGGGCGAGGGCATCGGCGACCTCACCGGCTTCACCCCCCACGTCTTCGCCCAGCAGCTCGTCAGCTGAGCGGCCCCGCCCGGGACGACGCGCCGGCGCCGTCCCGGTGGCGGGCTACACGGCCTGCGAGAAGCCCAGCGCCGCGTCGGCGAGGTGGCGCAGATGCTCCGGGACCGGCAGCCCCTTCGACTCCATCGAGCGCGCCCAGAGCCGGCCGGCGCGGTAGGAGGAGCGGACCAGGGGTCCGGCGAGGACGCCGAGGAAGCCGATGTCCTCGGCCTCCTCCTTGATTGCCACGAACTCCTCCGGGTGCACCCAGCGGTCCACCGGCAGATGCCGCGGCGTCGGGCGGAGGTACTGCGTGATGGTCACGATGTCGGTGCCGGCGTCGTAGAGGTCCTGCAGCGCCTGCGAGATCTCCTCCCGCTCCTCGCCCATGCCGAGGATGAGGTTCGACTTCGTGATCAGCCCCGCCTCCCGGCCCCGGGTGAGCACGTCGAGCGAGCGCTCGTAGCGGAAGGCCGGCCGGATGCGCTTGAAGATCCGCGGCACCGTCTCGACGTTGTGGGCGAACACCTCCGGCTCCGCGTCGAACACCCGCTGCAAGTGCTCGGCGCGGCCGGTGAAGTCCGGGACCAGGATCTCGACCCCCGTGCCCGGAGCCTGGGCGTGGATCTGGCGGATGGTCTCGGCGTAGAGCCAGGAGCCCTCGTCGGGCAGGTCGTCGCGGGCGACGCCGGTGACGGTCGCGTAGCGGAGGTTCATCCGGGCGACGGACTCCCCGACGCGCCGGGGCTCGTCCGCGTCGTAGTCCGCGGGCTTCCCGGTGTCGATCTGGCAGAAGTCGCAGCGGCGGGTGCACTGGGCGCCGCCGATGAGGAACGTCGCCTCGCGGTCCTCCCAGCACTCGAAGATGTTGGGGCAGCCCGCCTCCTGGCAGACGGTGTGCAGCTCCTCCGTCTTCACCAGTGACTGCAGCTGCCGGTACTCGGGGCCCATCGTGGCCTTCGTTCGGATCCACTCGGGCTTGCGCTCGATCGGCGTCTCGGCGTTGCGGATCTCCAGCCGCAGCAGCTTGCGGCCGCCGGCCTCGGCGCTCACGCGGCGACCTCCTCGATGCGGGCGGAGAAGGCGGGGGCCGCCTCCGAGAAGCGCGCCGCCACCCGCGCCCGCACCGCCTCCATGGGCGGAGCCTCGCCGCGCTCGCGCTCGAGCGTGGTCACTCCGGCGTCGGCGATGCCGCAGGCGACGATGCGGGCGTAGGGCTCGAGGCTGTTCGAGACGTTGAGGGCGAAGCCGTGCATCGTCACGCCCGAGGCGACGCGGATGCCGATCGCGGCGATCTTGTCGGCGCCGCCGTCCCTCGGGATCCACACTCCCGAGCGCCCGTCGACGCGCCGCCCCTGCACGCCCAGGTCGTCGAGAGCGGCGATCAGCACGCCCTCCAGCGAGCGGACGTAGGCGACCACGTCGACGGGCTCGCCGAGCCGCACGATCGGGTAGCCGACGAGCTGGCCCGGGCCGTGCCAGGTGATCCGGCCTCCGCGGTCGACGTCCACCACGGGCGAGCCGTCGTCCGGGCGCTCGTGCGCCTCGGTCCGCTTGCCCGCGGTGTAGACGGAGGAGTGCTCGCAGAGCACGAGGGTGTCCGGCCTCGAGCCCGCCACCACCTCGGCGTGCAGGCGGCGCTGGAGCTCCCAGCCGTCGCGGTAGTCCAGGGGGTCCGCGGAGTCGCCCGCCACCAGTGTCTCGATCACCGGGCCACCCTAGCCCCGTTCTTGGACTCGGACCAGTTAATCCGCTGCACCGTGATCGCGCCGATCGCGGGCCGATCGGCGGCCCCGCCCGCCGACCCTCCGGGCCTCCGGTAGAATTCCGGGCATCATGGCTACTTTCGGCACCCTCTCCGATCGACTCGTCGAGACCTTCAAGAACCTCCGCACGAAGGGCAAGCTCTCCGCGTCGGACGTCGACGGCACCGTCCGCGAGATCCGGCGGGCCCTCCTCGACGCCGACGTCGCGCTGGAGGTCGTGAAGGAGTTCACCGGCAAGGTGCGCGAGCGCGCCCTCGGCGACGAGGTCAACAAGGCGCTCAACCCGGCCCAGCAGGTCGTCCAGATCGTCAACGAGGAGCTCGTCGCGATCCTCGGCGGGCAGTCGCGACGCCTCGAGTTCGCCAAGCGCCCGCCGACCGTCATCATGCTCGCCGGCCTCCAGGGCGCGGGCAAGACGACCCTCGCGGGCAAGCTCGGCAAGTACCTCGGCAAGGACGGCCACACCCCGCTGCTCGTCGCGGCCGACCTCCAGCGCCCCAACGCCGTGCAGCAGCTGCAGGTCGTCGGCGAGCAGGCCGGAGTCGCGGTCTACGCGCCGGAGCCGGGCAACGGCGTCGGCAACCCGGTCAAGGTCGCTCAGAACGCGATCCGCTTCGCGACCGACAAGCAGTACGACACGGTCATCATCGACACGGCCGGACGCCTCGGCGTCGACGCCGACATGATGAAGCAGGCCGCGGACATCCGCCGCGTCACGAACCCCGACGAGGTCCTGTTCGTCATCGACGCGATGATCGGCCAGGATGCGGTCGCGACCGCCAAGGCCTTCCAGGAGGGCGTCGACTTCACCGGCGTCGTCCTCTCCAAGCTCGACGGCGACGCCCGCGGAGGCGCGGCGCTCTCGGTCGCCTCGCTCACCGGCCGCCCGATCCTCTTCGCCTCCACGGGCGAGTCGCTCGACGACTTCGAGCAGTTCCACCCCGACCGCATGGCGAGCCGCATCCTCGACCTCGGCGACGTGCTGACCCTCATCGAGCAGGCCCAGTCCGCGTTCGACGAGGACGAGGCGCGCAAGATCGCCGAGAAGATCATGGGGGACACGTTCACCCTCGACGACTTCCTCGGCCAGATGCAGCAGCTGCGCAACATGGGCTCGATCAAGAAGATGATCGGCATGCTGCCCGGCGCGAAGGGCATGCGAGAGCAGCTCGACCAGTTCGACGAGCGCGAGATCGTGCGCACCGAGGCGATCATCCAGTCGATGACGAAGGCGGAGCGGGTCAACCCGAAGCTGCTCAACGGCTCGCGGCGCCTGCGCATCGCCCGCGGCTCCGGCATGACGGTCACGGACGTCAACCAGCTCGTCCAGCGCTTCGAGCAGGCCGCCAAGATGATGAAGACGGTCGCCAAGGGCGGCATGCCCTCGGTCCCCGGCATGGGCCCCGTGCCCGGCGCCGGCTACCAGGGCCGCCCGAAGCCGCAGAAGAAGAAGAGCAGCAAGTCCGGCAACCCCGCCAAGCGCGCGGCCGAGAACGCGGCGATCACCTCCGGGCCCCGCCCGGGCGATGCGGGCGGCTCCGGCTTCGGCCTGGGCGGCGGCGCCGGCAAGGGCGCCCAGCCCACGCCGGAGGAGCTCGAGCAGCTGCAGAAGCTCCTCGGGCGATGAGGCGGGTCGCGGCCGGACGCGCGGGCGGGATCCTCGTCCTCGCGGCCGTGCTCGGGCTCACCGGCTGCGCCGAGGGCTCCGGGGTCGACGCGATGACGGCGCCCTCCCCGGAGGACCTGGTCGGCCGCTGGGTGACGGGCGTCTCCTACGACGCGCCCGACGTGCCGTTCCTCCTGATCGCGGAGGACGGGACCTGGACGGGCTCCGACGGCTGCAACGGCGCGCAGGGCGAGTGGTCGATCGACCAGGCGGGCGCGCTCACCGTCTCGGCCGGGCCGAGCACGCTGATCGCCTGCGACGGCGTCGCGCTGCCGATGATCTTCTCGGAGGCGGCGATGGCCTCGCTCGACGGCGGACGGCTCCGCCTGTTCGACGACGAGGGTGCCACCGTCGTCAAGCTCGCCCGCTCCACGAGCGACGAGGCGCCCTCGGCGTCGCCGGACCCGGCAGGGGAGTAGCGCGCCGTCCCTCCGCGGGCCGCAGCGGGGATCCCCGTGAGGCGCACCGCTCGCTAGCGTGAGGGCATGACAACCGCACAAGCGCGCCCCGTCCGCATCGGCGTCCAGATCGCACCGCAGCACGTCCCCTACGAGGTCATCCGCGACACGCTCGCCGAGCTCGAGGACCTCGGCGTCGACATCGCCTTCAACTGGGACCACTTCTTCCCGCTCTCGGGAGAGCCGAACGGCCTGCACTTCGAGGGCTGGAGCATGCTCGCGGCCTGGGCCGAGCAGACCAGCCGCATCGAGTTCGGCCCGCTGGTCACCTGCAACAGCTATCGGAACCCCGACCTCCTCGCCGACATGGCGCGCACGGTCGACCACATCAGCGCCAAGGGCGCCGAGGGCCGTCTGATCTTCGGCATCGGCTCGGGCTGGTTCGAGCGCGACTACGAGGAGTACGGCTACGAGTTCGGCACTCCCGGCTCCCGCCTCGACGAGCTCTCCGAGGCGATGCCGCGCATCCGCAACCGGTGGTCGATGCTCAACCCGGCGCCCACCCGCGACATCCCGGTGATGATCGGCGGCGGCGGCGAGAAGAAGACGCTGCGGATCGTCGCCGAGCACGCCGACATCTGGCACAGCTTCTCGGACGTCCCGACGCTCGAGCGCAAGCTCGGCGTGCTCTCGGAGTGGTGCGGCCGCGTGGACCGCGACCCGGCCGCGATCGAGATCTCGACCGGCGCGAGCGTGCGCGGCGGTGTCGGCGACGCCTCCTTCGACGTGCTCGACCAGCAGTACGACCTGGGTGCCCGCCTGTTCACGCTCGGCATCACCGGTCCGGACATCGACCTCGCGCCCGTGCGCGACCTGCTCGGCTGGCGCGACGGCCGGAACAGCACCGCGCGCTGACCCGGCGGGGCGCCGTCACGGCGGCGCCCCGCGTCGGAGTCAGGCCGCCGGCGCGTCCGTCGCCTTCTGTCCCGTCGGCACCGCCCGGGCGAGGCCGGACTTCTCGGCCGCCACCTCGAAGGCGTCGGCCAGGGCGCGCTGGCCCTCGACGGTGGGATGCACGCCGTCCTCGCCGAGCAGCCCGTCCTCGCGGAGGGGGTCCGGGTACTCCAGCGCACCGCCGCCGGCGGCCGTCACGGCCTCGACCAGCGCCGCGTCGTACTCGTCGAGATCGGAGGGGCGCGGGTCGGGGCCCCAGACCGAGTCGAGCGCGATGAGCCGGGCCGAGGGCGAGGCGGACACGATCGCATCCACCGCCGGCCCGATCGCGGCGTCCACGTCCTCCGGATCCCAGCCCAGGTCGTTGCTGCTGGCGATCAGCACGATCGCGTCGGGCCGGGTGTCGGCGATCTCCTCCGCGCGGTCGCCGATCGCGACGCCGCAGTCACCCGGTTCGATGAAGCCGCCGCCGTCGCAGCCCAGGTTCGTGACCTCCCAGCCGAGGTCGTCGCCGACGAGTGCGGGCCAGGCCTGCTCCGGATCGACCGTCAGACCGCGCACGATGCTGTCGCCGACGATCGTCACCCGGGAGCCGGCGGGAAGAGAGCCGCCGATCGAGAGCGGCAGCGGATCGGCGGTGACGGTCGGGAGGGGAGTGGCGGTGCCGGCGGGGGACGCGGTCGCCGGGCCGGTCGTCGTCGAGGATGAGCAGCCGGCGAGACCGAGGGCCAGTGCGCCGATCGCGGCTGCGGCGAGGAGGGCGGGACGCGTCATGAGCGGGGATCCCGGAGCCCGTCGCGCAGCTCGCCCGCGAGAGCCCGGACCACCGCCTTCAGGTCGCCGTCGTTCGCCGCGGCCGTCCGCAGCTGGCGCTGGTAGCTCGCTCCCGCGACCAGGATCAGCTCGACGTCGCCGAGCTCCTTCACGCAGTCGAGGCGCTCGGCGACCGGCGCGAGGGTGACGAGCAGGTCGCGGATGTCGTCGGTGACCAGCCGCTCCGCTCCAGCGGCGTCGAGGATGATCTCGGCGTCGAGTCCGTAGCGGGCCGCGCGCCACTTGTTCTCGCGCACGTACCAGGGCTGCATCGTCGGCAGGTCCTCGCCCGCGTCCAGCCGCGACGAGAGGTGCTCGACGAGGCACTGGATCAGCGCGGCGACCGCTCCGATCTCCTCCGCGGAGGAGAGGCCGTCGCACGCGCGCATCTCGAGAGTGCCCCACTGCGGCGAGGGGCGGATGTCCCAGCGGACCTCCGTGTGGTCGTCGATGACGCCGGTGCGCATCATGTCGTCGACGTACTCCTCGTAGTTCGCCCAGGCACCGAACTGCGGAGGCAGGCCCGCCGTCGGCAGCTGCTGGAACATCAGCGCGCGGTTCGAGGCGTAGCCCGTGTCGACTCCGCCCCAGAACGGGCTCGACGCCGAGAGCGCCTGCAGGTGCGGGTAGTAGTCGAGCAGGGAGTTGAGGATCGGCAGCACCTTGTCGCGGTGCTCGATGCCGACGTGCACATGGATGCCCCAGATCATCATGTTCCGGCCCCACCACTGGGTCCGGTCGATGAGGCGGTGGTACCGCTCCTTGTCCGTGATGGCCTGGTCGAACCACTGCGCGAACGGATGCGTGCCCGAGCACACGAGGGCGAGTCCCATGGGGTCGGTGATCTCGCGCACCTGCCGGAGCTGGTCCTGCAGATCGGCGACCGCGTCGCGGACGGAGGTGTGCACGCCGGAGACCAGCTCGACCGTGTTGCGCAGGAGCTCGCCGGTGATGTGCGGGTGCGGGGCGCCGTCGTCGCTGCGGAGCGCCTCCAGCACCACATCGGCGACGTTGGCGAGATCGCCCGTCTGCCGGTCGACGATCGCGACCTCCCACTCGATCCCGAGCGTGGAGCGGTCTGATGCGGCGAAGCTGATCTCCATGGCGTGGTCCTCATCGGATCCGGGCGTCCGCCGATCGGGACGCGCCTCGCCATCCTGCCACCTGCGGCCGGGGCGGACGCCGAGCCCCGGCGGAGGCCTTCCGGGTCCCGCGCGGCCCGCTCCCGCGAGGGTGCCGCTGGGCGGCGGCGTGCCGGGCCCGCACCGGGGCGGTTTTTCTGGCAGAATGATCCGTCGGGTCCGAGGCGGTCGACCCTCTACTCACCGCCGACGAAACCCCCTCGAGCTTCCGCCGGGTGTGCCCCCACGCTCACGGCTCAGTTCATCCATCATCGACCGGACACCGGTCAACGACCACACAGGAGAATTGTGGCTGTCAAGATTCGTCTGAAGCGCCTCGGCAAGATCCGGGCGCCCTACTACCGCATCGTCGTCGCCGACTCGCGCACCAAGCGCGACGGCCGCGTGATCGAGGAGATCGGCAAGTACCACCCGACCGAGCAGCCCTCGTTCATCCAGGTCGACTCGGAGCGCGCGCAGTACTGGCTCGGAGTCGGCGCGCAGCCGACCGAGCAGGTCGCCGCGATCCTCAAGCTGACCGGCGACTGGGGCCGCTTCAAGGGCGACGCCGACGCCGTCAGCACCGTCCAGGTGAAGGAGCCCAAGGCTCCGTTCGTCGTCGACGCGAAGAAGAAGCCCGTCCTCAAGCCGAAGTCCGAGGCTCCGGCCAAGGCCGCCCCGGTCGAGGACACCGCCGACGAGACCTCCACCGAGGCGTAGTCAGTGCTCGCTCCCGCCGTCGAACACCTCGTCAAGGGGATCGTCGAGAACCCCGATGAGGTCAGTGTCGTGGCCACGAGCTCCCCGCGCGGAGAGGTCCTCGAGGTGCGCGTGCACCCCGAGGACCTCGGCCGCGTGATCGGACGCTCCGGTCGCACCGCCAAGGCCGTCCGCACTCTCGTCGCCGCGCTCGCCGACGGGCGCCGCGTGCGCGTCGACGTCGTCGACACCGACAAGTAGAGGTGTCGGTCACCGGACCGGGCACGACGCAGCTCCGCGTCGCCCGACTCACCAAGGCACACGGGCTCAAGGGCGCCATCAAGCTCGAGCTCTACACGGACGAGCCCGACAAGCGCTTCACCCCCGGATCCACGTTCACGCTGCAGGTCCCGCGCACCTCCGAGTGGCACGGCAAGAAGCTCGAGCTCGTCGAGCTGCGCTGGTACAACAGCCACCCCGTCGCGTTCTTCCGAGGCGTCGACGACCGCAACGCCGCTGAGACCCTCCTGAAGGCGATCCTCTGGATCGACGAGGAGGTGCAGACCCAGCCGGGCGAGGACGACTCCTGGTACGACTACCAGCTGGTCGGCATGAAGGTCGTCCGCGACGGCGTCGAGGTCGGCACCGTCCGCCGCGTCGACCACTTCCCCGCGCAGGACCTGCTCATCGTCGGCACCCCCTCCGGCGAGGTGATGGTGCCGTTCGTGAACGCGATCGTCCCCTCCGTCGACGCCGCGGCTGGGATCGTCACGGTCACGCCTCCGATCGGCCTGTTCGAGGAGGCTCCCGAGGAGGAGCCCGCCGCGGTCGACCTCAGCGGTGTCGACCTGGCGGACCCGGCGCTGAGCGCGCCTGCGGACGCCGACGAGCCGGACGCGTCCGCTGACGCGGACGCCGCTCTCGAGGAGCCCGCCGACGACGAGCCCTCGGCCGCCTCCGACGCCGCCTCCGAGGAGGAGCCCCGGTCGTGAGGATCGACATCGTCACGATCTTCCCGGAGTTCTTCGGCGTGCTCGACATCAGCCTGCTCGGCCGTGCGCGGCAGAGCGGGCTGATCGAGCTCGGCGTGCACGACCTGCGCGACTTCACCCACGACCGCCACCGCACCGTCGACGACACGCCCTACGGCGGCGGCGCGGGCATGGTGATGCGACCGGAGCCGTGGGGCGAGGCGCTCGACACGATCCTCGACGGCGCGGACGACCCCGTCGTGATCTTCCCGTCGCCCGCGGGCGAGCTGTTCACCCAGGCGACCGCCCGCGAGCTCGCGGAGGAGTCCACCCTCGTCTTCGGCTGCGGCCGCTACGAGGGCATCGACCAGCGCGTCGTGGACCACACCGCCGAGCGCGCGCGGGTCCGGCTGATCAGCCTCGGCGACTACGTCCTCAACGGAGGAGAGGTCGCCGTGATGGCGATGATCGAGGCCGTCGGACGCCTGGTCCCGGGCGTCGTCGGCAACCCGGCGAGCCTGGTCGAGGAGAGCCACTCCGACGGGCTGCTCGAGTACCCGAGCTACACCAAGCCCGCCTCCTGGCGGGGCCTCGACGTCCCTCCGGTGCTCCTCAGCGGCAACCACGGGGCGATCGCCGCCTGGCGCCACCAGCAGAGCGTCGAGCGCACGCGCCGCGTCCGCCCCGAACTGCTTCCCTAGCCCCGCGCCGCACGGTCACCGGGCCGCGAGGGCCAGGTGCCGGTCGCGCAGGGCGAGGAAGAGAGGGAACGCGAACGCGAGGGCGACCAGCGGCGCGAGCAGCACCAGGATCCACACGCGGCGCATCCCGATCCGGCGGCCCTCCACCACCATGAAGGCGACGGCTGCGATCGCGACGACCAGCAGGTCGGTCGAGAACGACGACACCCACGGCCCGCCCGCGGCGAGGCCGGCGAGCACGTCCGCGCCCTCCTGCATCGCCCGCACGTTCCAGGTCCAGGTCCCGATCAGCCCGGCGAGGGCGAGGACGAGGTAGACGATCCCGAGCGGCGTCCAGCCGCGGTGCAGCCGGCTCATGCGCGGGCCTCCGTTCGTGCGAGGGTGAGGATCGTCCCTCCGGCGAGGGCGACCACGGCCACAGTAGCGACGGCGAGGGTCAGCGCGTCCGGTGCGGTCAGCGCCTGTCCGCGCAGCGCCTGCCAGCAGGTGAGGGCCACCGCGGCCGCCCAGCCCGCCGAGGCCAGGGCGACGAGCCGCAGCCGGGTGGATGCGGGGCGCAGCACGGGGATCCGGGGTGCCAGCCGTCGGAGCAGCAGCGCGAGCAGCGGGAGCCCCTGCAGAGCGTGCATCCCGACGAAGTGCGGGATGCGCAGATCGCCCCCCGTGGTGCTCCAGCCCAGGAGGGGGAGGCCGGGTCCGCCGTCCGCGACTCCGACGGCGTGCGCGCCGACGACGCCCTGGTAATCGCTGATCTGGCCGGCCGAGGGCCCCGTCATCAGGAACGCGAGGGCCATCCCGACGAGCCCGATCACGAGTCCGGCGCGCACGGCGAGCGTCAGCGCCGGGTCGCCGAGCGGCACCCGCGCCAGGAGGGCGGCGAGGACCAGAGTCGCCAGCCAGACCACCACGATCGAGACGGCCATCGAGGCCCAGAGCGCGGCGTGCAGGGGAGAGGAGACGTCGAAGTGGCTGCGCTCGCCGACCAGGGCGGCGCCTCCGATCACGACCATCTCGACCGCCAGGCCGACTGCCGCGACCGTGCCCAGCGCTCGGGCGAGGCGGCGCCGTCGGGGCACGAGCCCGATCAGCCAGGCGAGCGTCACGGCGTACAGCGCGATCGAGAGGCAGAACTTCAGCGGCTTGCCCCAGAGCGGCTGCCCGCCGAGCTCGCGGGGATCGACGACCAGCGCGATCGCGCAGAGGAGGGCGCCGACCGCCATCGCGGCCGCGAGCACCAGGAGCGGCCGGTGCGGAGCAGCGGAGGCCGTGCGCGCGGGCGTCTCGGTCGCCGCGCTCATCGGGGCACCTCCGTCGAGCCGAAGCGGCTCTGCGTCTCGCGCGCCTGGGCGACGCGCCGGAGCGACTGCAGCACCACGTCTCCGAGCGCGGTGCCGACGGCGGCGACGGCAGCCTGCTCGCTCACGCTCTCACGGGCCTGCAGCTCGTCGAGGTCGGCGGAGGCGACGAGGGCGGCGGCGCGGGCGTAGGCCTCGAGCCAGCCGGCGCTCATCGGTCCGGTGGAGAGCTGGAGCGCGTCGAGCGCCCGTGCCGCCGTCGCGACGGCGGGGTGGCCGCAGTGGTCGGAGCCCGTGGCCTCGGCGATCCGCCGCGTCGACACCTCGGTGGCGGACGCCGTCGAGTCGGCGCTCACGGAGACCACGTCCTGCGCCACCTCGAACGCCGCTGTCGGACCGACGCCGGCGTCGAGCGCGGCCGTGATCCGCTTCGCGCCGGCGATGCCGACGCCGCCGCTCTCGATGAGAGCGCGGAGCAGCGTCAGACGCGCGACATGGGCGTCCCCGTACTCCGCCCGCTGGGGGCCGGCGGCGTCGCCCGGCGGCAGCAGCCCCTCCCGGATGTAGTACTTGATCGTGGGCAGGCTGACGCCGCTGCTGCGGCTGAGCTCCGAGATTCGCACGTGGACAGTATCGCTATCGGATAGCGGTACTGTCCACCGCTTAGTCAGTCCCGCGCGGAGAGGACGATGTTCCCCGTCTCGGTGATGGCGATCGTGTGCTCCATGTGGGCGCCGCGAGAGCCGTCACGGCTGCGGAGGGTCCAGCCGTCCTTGTCCGTGTAGATCTCGTCGGTCGTCTGCAGGAACCACGGCTCGATCGCGACGACGAGACCCGGGCGGAGCGGGTAGCCGCGGCCGGCGCGTCCGTCGTTGGGGATGTGCGGATCGCCGTGCATCGTGCGGCCGACGCCGTGGCCGCCGAAGTCGGTGTTGATGGACAGGCCCTCGGCGTGTGCGACGGCCGCGATGGCCGCGGAGATGTCGCCGATCTTCTTCCCGGGCTGCGCGGCGGCGATGCCGGCCTCGAGCGCGCGGGTGGTGGTGTCGATGAGGGCGAGGTCCTCCTCGCGCGGCGTCCCGACCACGACGCTGATGGCCGAGTCGGCGACCCAGCCGTTCACGGAGGCGGCGAAGTCGAGGGTGAGCAGGTCGCCGTCCTTCAGTCGGTAGTCGAAGGGCAGGCCGTGCAGCACCGCGTCGTTGACGGAGGTGCAGATGACCTTGCCGAAGGGGCTGGCGCCGAAGGAGGGGTGGTAGTCGATGTAGCAGGACTCGGCGCCGGCCGTGCGGATCATGTCGTGGGCGAGCCGGTCGAGCTCGAGCAGGTTCACGCCGACCGCGGCAGCGGCGGAGGTGGCCTTCAGTACCTCGCCGACGAAGCGGCCGGCGGGACGCATCTCCTCGATCTCGGCGGGGGTGCGTAGCTCGATCATCCTGATCCTCTCGGGGTCCGCTGAGCCGTCGCTCAGCGGTGGTGGGTACGGTCGGTGCATGCGCACGCGACGGGCATTCGGTTCCTGGCAGTTCCCGGCGGCGATCGTGCTGCCCTTGTGGATCCTCCTCGGCTACGGGGTCTTCGGAGGATCGAGCGGCTGGACCGTGCTCGGCCTGGTGATCGCCCTCCCCATTCTGGCGGTCGCGCTGGCGGCTGTGGCCGCGATCGTCGCATTCCGGGTGACCGTTCGGCCCACGCGCACTCCCGCGTGGGGCGACGTGGCCGTGGTCGGCGCCTGGCACCTCTCCCTGATCGCCTTCGGCTTCTTCCCGCCCGGCGCCTGGGCGCTGGGCCTGCTCTCGGTGGTCCTCGGAGTGGCGGCCTTCTGGCACTCGGCGTGGCGGTTCCTCGCCGACGCGAAGGCCACTCTCCTCGCCTTCTCGGAGGCGGCGTCCGTGCAGGCCGAGGGCGCTCACCGCCCCGTCGCCGGCGAGGGCTTCGATCCGGAGCGCCCGCAGGACGGGCAGACCATCGTCCTCTGAGGGGTCGGGCGTCCCGAGAGGCGCTGTTCCCTGCGAGGCCCCGCCCTGCTCCACGGCTCGGCCCTCTCGACGGCTCTGCCCTCTGCATGGCTCTGCCTCTCGACGGCTCTGCCCTCCTCACGACCCTGCTTTGACTCGGATCGACGCGGCATGGCAGAATGAGCGCTTGTGCCTCGCGCAGGCTCTGCCACAGGGGAGCCGCGACGACGTGGGCACGACCGACTTCCATCAACGAAACGGTGTTCGACCTGTGGCGGGCACGGAGAGCGATACAGCATGCACATCCTCGATTCCGTCGATGCGGCGTCCCTCCGCAGCGATGTCCCGGACTTCCGCGCCGGCGACACCGTCAAGGTCCACGTCAACATCGTCGAGGGCTCCCGCTCGCGCATCCAGGTCTTCCAGGGCGTCGTCATCGGCCGCTCCAACGAGGGCGTCCGCGAGACCTTCACCGTCCGCAAGGTGAGCTTCCAGGTCGGCGTCGAGCGCACGTTCCCCGTGCACTCGCCGGTCATCGACCACATCGAGGTCGTCACCCGCGGTGACGTCCGTCGCGCGAAGCTCTACTACCTCCGCAACCTGCGCGGCAAGAAGGCCAAGATCAAGGAGAAGCGCGACGCCTGAGCGGCGTCCGCACGACTTCTCGGGAACCCCGGTCCACCTATGATGGTCCGGGGTTCCTCCCTTTCTCGGGGGTGATCCGTCCGGGGAGTCCACCCGGTGATGCACAGTAGGGGCGACGGCGAGCGATGACAGACAGCACGGCCCCGGTCCGCCTCCCCGGAGGCGAGGACCACGCCCGCCACTCGGCGGATCCGTCCGAGAAGCGCCCGCGCAAGCGCCGGGGTGTCCTGCTCTTCCTCCGCGACGTGCTGATCATCTTCGTGGTCGCGGTGCTCGTCTCCTTCCTCGTGAAGACCTTCCTGATCCGCTCGTTCTACATCCCCTCCTCCTCCATGGAGCAGACGCTCGTGGAGAACGATCGCATCCTCGTGAACGAGCTCGTGCCCGGAGTCGTGCCGATCTCGCGGGGCGACGTCGTCGTCTTCCGCGATCCCGGCGGATGGCTCTCGCCGAGCTCCGAGCCCTCCGTGCCGCCGTTCCAGGCCGCGGTCGACTCCGCCCTCGCGCTCGTCGGCCTCACCGCTCCCGACAGCAACGACCACCTCATCAAGCGCGTCATCGGCCTGCCGGGCGACCACGTGACCTGCTGCACGCCGCTCGGCCAGGTCGAGATCAACGGCAACCCGATCGACGAGCCCTACGTGAAGCTGCCGGACGGGGTGCAGGCCGTCTCGGCCACCCCCTTCGATGTCGTCGTGCCCGAGGGCTCGCTCTGGGTGATGGGCGACAACCGCTACAACTCCGCCGACTCCCGCTACAACACCGACAAGCCGGGCGGCGGCTTCGTGCCGATCGACAACGTCGTGGGCCGCGCGATCCTCGTCACCTGGCCCGTGCAGCAGTGGGCGTGGCTCGACGACTACCCGTCGGTGTTCCGCGGAGTCGACACCGAGGCCTCCGAGGAGGGCTCGGACGACGCGCAGAGCGGGCAGGGCTAGGTGGTCGTCGCCGAGCCGACGCTGACGCAGGAGCGGCGCCTCTTCCGGCAGGGTTACGAGACGGTCATCGGCTGCGACGAGGTCGGCCGCGGCGCGATCGCCGGCCCGGTCTCGGTCGGCGTCGTGTCGATCGGCAGCCGCTGCGGGCGCTTCCCCGAGGGGCTCCGCGACTCCAAGATGCTCGCTCCTGCCCGCCGCGAGGCGCTCCTGCCGGGAGTCGCGAAGTGGGTCTCGGCCTGGGCGATCGGCGAGTCCTCGGCGGACGAGATCGACGAGACCGGGATCATCGCGGGCCTCGGCCGCGCTGCGTCGAGGGGCATCGAGCGCCTCGCCGACCAGGGCGTCGACCTCGCCACCGCCGTCGTCCTCCTCGACGGCGCCCACGACTGGCTGACGCCCGCGCTGGGCGAGTGGGCGGCCGAGCTGACGATCGTCACCCGCGTGAAGGCCGACCGCGACTGCGCCGCCGTCTCCGCCGCCTCCGTGCTCGCGAAGGTGGGCCGGGACGGTCAGATGGTGCGCCACCACGACGACTTCGCCGACTACGCCTGGGACAGCAACAAGGGCTACGGCAGCGCCGCACACTGGGCGGGGATCGAGCGGGTCGGCCCGTCCCCGCTCCACCGGGTGACCTGGCTGTCGAAGTCGCGGGAGAGCGTCGAGGAGCCGCTCCCGGCGCTCGGGCCCGTCGGCTCGGCGTAGGATTGTCCAACGATGGATGAGGACGAATTCGAGGACTACGACCGCGAGGTCGAGCTGGCACTGTACCGGGAGTACCGCGACGTCGTCTCGCAGTTCTCGTACGTCGTCGAGACCGAGCGCCGGTTCTACCTGGCGAACGAGGTCGACCTGGTCCGCCGCGACACCGAGCACGACTTCTACTTCGAGCTCACCATGCGCGACGTGTGGGTCTGGGACGTCTACCGCTCCGACCGCTTCGTGAAGTCGGTGCGCGTGCTGACCTTCAAGGACGTCAACGTCGAGGAGCTCTCCCGCAAGGAGTTCGAGCTCCCCAAGGAGCTCGCGCTCGACGAGTAGCCCTCTGTCGCGGCAGGCTCCGGACCCCTTGCTGGTCGCGTAGCCGCCTCCGACGGCGTATCGAGACCCGGTGACCGGAGCCCCACCCCGCTCCGGAGCTCTCTCGGATCCGCGGCTCCGCGGGTCTCGTCTTCAGGCGGCGCGGATACATCCGCTGGTCGCGTAGCCGCACCCGGCGGCGTATCGAGACCCCGGCCCGACGTCCCTCCCCACCCGCCTCCTCGGTCCTCTTCTCCCCGGATCCCCTCCCGGCCGTCCGACGCTCGTTCCTGCTCCGGCACGCTTCCGGCAGGAGGACGCATGGACAAGGACGAACTGGGGCGGCGCGGCGAGGAGATCGCGGCGGCGCACCTGAGAGACAACGGATTCGAGATCCTCGACCGCAACTGGCGGGTCCGCGAGGGCGAGCTCGACATCGTGGCCCGCGACGGGTCGGCACTGGTCGTGGTGGAGGTGAAGACGCGCTCGTCGACGCGCTTCGGACTGCCGGTCGAGGCCATCACGCGGGCCAAGGCGCAGCGCCTGCGGCGACTCGCCTACGCCTGGGCCGACGAGCACCACGAGCGCTCCCGGCATCTGCGGATCGACGCGGTCGGCATCGTCGCTCCCGGGGGAGTCCCGTCGCAGATCCGGCACCTGCGGGCGGTGGCCTGATGGGCCTGGGGAGGACCTCCGCGGTCGGTCTCGTCGGCTTCGCGGGAGCCGTGGTCGGGGTGGAGGCCCACTCGGCCGACGGCACCCCGGGCATGGTGATCATCGGGCTGCCCGACGCCGCGCTCGCGCAGGCGAAGGAGCGGGTGCGCTCGGCGGCGATCAACTCCGGGAGCACCATCGCCGAGTACAAGATCACCGTGAACCTCTCGCCGGCCGCGATGCCCAAGCACGGCTCCGCCTTCGATCTCGCCATCGGGCTGGCCGCGCTCGCATCGCTCCGCGAGGTCGATGCGGAGTCGGTCGCCGCGGTCGTCCACATCGGGGAGCTCGGCCTGGACGGCCGACTGCGCTCCGTCCCGGGCGTGCTGCCCGCGGTGCTCGCGGCCGCCCGCGAGGGCAGGCGCCGCGTGATGGTCCCCGTCGAGGACCGGCTCGAGGCGGAGCTGGTCGACGGCGTCGAGGTGATCGCGGTCTCCTCGCTGGCGGCGGCCGCCGTCTGGCACGGAGCCGAGTGGGAAGTGCCGGTGCTCCCCGAGGCCGCGCCGCCGTCTGAGACGGTGTCCGAGCCGGAGGCCCGCCTCGACCTCTCCGACGTGGTGGGGAACGAGGAGGCGGCCGAGGCGATGGTCGTCGCGGCGGCGGGCGGGCACCACGTGTTCCTGCTCGGGCCTCCCGGCGCCGGGAAGACGATGCTCGCCTCGCGCCTGCCGGGCATCCTCCCCGACCTCGACGACGATGCAGCGCTCGAGGCCACCTGCATGCGCTCGCTCGTCGGAGCGCCGACCGGTGGCGCGCTGGTGCGCAGGCCGCCGTTCGAGAGTCCGCACCACTCGGCCTCGTCGGCAGCGATCGTCGGCGGCGGCAGCGGCCGCATCCGTCCCGGCGCGGTCGCCCGCGCCACCAGGGGCGTGCTGTTCCTCGACGAGGCCCCCGAGTTCTCGTCCGTCGCCCTCGACGCCTTGCGCCAGCCGCTCGAATCCGGCGTGATCCGCATCCACCGCGCGAACGCCGTCGCCGAGTTCCCCGCGCGGGTGCAGCTCGTCCTCGCGGCGAACCCGTGCCCGTGCGGCCGCTTCGGCATCCCCGGAGAGACCTGTACCTGCGCTCCCTCGGTCCGCCGCCGCTACCTCGCGCGGCTCAGCGGACCGCTGCTCGACCGCGTCGATATCCGCCTGACGGTCCGCCGCATCAGCGCGGCTCAGCTGGCCGCGCGCCGAGACATGTCCGGCGTGTCGACGGCACAGGCCCGCGATCGTGTCGCCGCGGCACGGTCCCTCGCAGCGGCTCGCCTCGCCTCCACCCCGTGGACGCTCAACTCGGAGGTCTCCGGCGCCTGGCTGCGCTCGGACGCGCTGCGCCCGACCAGTGCCGAGTCCCGCACGCTCGACCGGGCTCTGGAGCGAGGTCTCGTGACCATGCGCGGCTACGACCGGGTCCTGCGCCTGGCCTGGACGCTCGCGGACCTCGACGCAGCCGACCGGCCGAGTGCCGCCCATCTCTCGCGCGCGCTCGTCCTCCGGGGAGGTGCCGCGTGATCCGGCCCGACGCGCTCTTCGACGGCGCGGAGCTCGACGCCGTTCGCCGACTGCTGCCGAGCGGCGCAGCCGATCCGGACTCCGCTGCCGATGGCGAGCCTTCGGGTGAGTCCGGCTGCGCTCGGAGCGCACTCGTCGACGCTGCAGCCCGGTGCGGCTGGAACTCTCTGACCGAGCCCGGCGACTCCGTCGCAGCCCTCCTCATCGCGAGGGTCGGCGCGGCCGAGGCCTTCGCCCACGTCGTGTCCTCGTCGTCCGCGGAGGAGATCCTCGCGCCCCCGCATCGCGCTCCCTCCGACGAAGAAGGCCCGGCACCCGCGCCCCTCGACTCCGAGGTCGCCGCCCTCCAGTCGGGGCTGGCGCGCTGGCGACCGCGCCTGGACCGCAGGCTCCTGTTCCGGCGTCTCGAGATCGCCGAGCGACTCGGCGCCCGGCTGCTCCTGCCCGGGGCTCCCGTGTGGCCCGAGTCGCTCGACGACCTCGGGCCGCACGCGCCACTTCTGCTCTGGCTGCGCGGTGATCCCGCCGCCTTCGATCCGCCGCACCGCCTCGCCCTCGTCGGCGCCCGCGCTGCCACCGGCTACGGCGAGCACGTCGCCGCCGAGCTCGCCGCGGGCGTCGCGGCGCGAGGCGTCTCCGTCGTCTCGGGCGGTGCCTTCGGGATCGACGCGGTCGCCCACCGTGCCACCCTCGGCTCGGGAGGCAGGACGGTCGCCTTCCTCGCCGGGGGAGCGGACCGCCTCTACCCGACGGCTCACGCCGACCTCCTCCACCGCATCATCGCCACTCCCGGCTGCGCCGTCGCGACGGAGGTCCCGCCGGGCACAACGCCCACCCGCTGGCGATTCCTGCAGCGCAACCGCCTCATCGCGGCCTCCACGTCCGGCACCGTCGTCGTCGAGGCCGGCGCCCGCTCCGGCTCCCTCAACACCGCCGGCCACGCCGCTGCCCTGGGCCGCCCCCTCGGCGCGGTCCCGGGCCCGGTCACCAGCGCCTCCTCCGCCGGCTGCCACCGGCTCTTCCGCGAGTACGCGGCGACCTGCGTCACCTCGCCGCCGGACGTGCTCGAACTGCTCGGGGTCGGTGACGAGGACGGTCCGACCGACGGCCGGACGGAGGCGGAAGCACGAGTACTCCAGCATCTGACTGAGCGGGTGGAGGGCTGCGGCGCCGCTGCGATCGCCGCGGAGACGGGTCAGACCAGTGCCGACACGATCGCCGCCCTGGGCTCCCTTCTCTCGGAGGGCCTCGCCGTGCAGACGGAGACCGGACAGTGGAGGCGGGGGGCGAGAGCAGCGCGAGAGGCGCGATCTCCGGCTCCGGAGAGGGACGGATCAGTGTGATCCCGGCCGGCAGTGAGCGGGGCTGCGCCCCCTCCGTCGACTACGTCTGGGGAGTCGGGGCGAAGATGCCGACAAGACCCCCGGCGACGAGCGAGGCGATCGTGTAGGCCGCCGACGCGTCCTGGCCGAGGCCGCTGAGAACCAGGGCACCGACCAGGGCGACCAGGACGACGGCAGCGAGGACGGGGACGATCCTGGTCAAGATCTTCATCTTGTTCGACTCGTTCGTGAGCGTGTAGCCGTACTTCGCGGCCAGAACCCCGGCGAGTTCGCGGGCGTCCTCCTCGGGCAGGCTCTCGACCTGGCTCTTCGCGGCGAGGCCCGCGGAACTGAACGTCGTCATCGTCTTTCCTTCCTCATCGAATGAAAGTGAGCGAACCGTACTGCCGCCTCCGAGCAGTCACAAGGGGACTTCGGAAGTACGTCTTCCACGGCCGAGCCGCGGCCGAGGATCCGACACCGTCCGGGAAGGTCCGCCCGACATCGACACTGATGCTGATGCTGATGCTGATGCTGATGCTGATGCTGATGCTGATGCTGATGCTGATGCTGATGCTGATGCTGACGCTGACGCTGACGCTGACGCTGACGCCGATGCCGACGCCGACGTTGCTTCGTCGGTACGAGGCGCGGCCGCCGGTCCACGAACTGCTGCACGGGTAATCCGTGCACGGGGCGGCCCCGCCGCCGCGGCGCTGTCGGCGGTCCGCCCTACGCTGAAGGGGCATCGGCGAGGGGAGCGGCATGGACGCCACGGCAGCAGGACACGGCGGAGAGCGCCCGCAGCTCGGGCACTTCCGCGCCGCCGACAGGGTCATCGCGCATCTGAGCGACACGCACCTGCTGGCCGACGGCGCTCCGCTCTACGGGAAGGTCGACACGGTCGCCCGTCTCGCGCAGGCGGTCGGCCGGCTGGCCGAGCGCGGCGGACGCCTGGACGCGATCGTCGTCACCGGGGACGTCGCGGACCGCGGCGAGGAGGACGCCTACCGGCGCGTGCGCGAGCAGCTCGACCCCGTGGGCGAGCGGTTCGGCTGCCCGATCGTCTGGGTGATGGGCAACCACGACGAGCGCGGAGCGTTCCGGCGGGTGCTCCTCGAGCAGGACCCGGCGGGCGCGGGACCCGTGGACCAGGTCGTCGACCTCGGCGGGCTCCGGCTGATCGCGCTCGACAGCGCGGTGCCCCGCTTCCACCACGGCGACCTCACCGACGCCCAGCTGGCCTGGCTGAAGGACGAGCTCGCCGCACCGGCCCCGCTGGGGACGATCCTCGCTCTGCACCACCCTCCGCTGCCCACGCCGCTCGGCGCGATGACCGTGCTCGAGCTGCGGGGGATCGACCGCCTCGAGGAGGTGGTGCGCGGTACCGACGTCCGCGCGATCCTCGGCGGCCACCTGCACTACCCCACGGCAGCGACCTTCGCGGGCGTGCCCGTGCTCGTGGCCGGCGCCACCAGCTACACGATGGATCTCGGAGCGCCCGTGCGGGAGCTCGCCGGCATCGACGGAGCGCAGAGCCTCTCGCTCGTCCACGTCCACCCGGAGACGGTGGCCGCCTCGTTCGTGCCGACGGCGCCGGCCCCGATCGCGACGCGGTTCGGCACCGACCTGATCGAACGGCTCGAGGGGCTCGACGAGCAGGGGCGCATCGACCTCTGGTCGCGGATGCCGGACGGATCATGACCGGCGAGACGCTCGCCGACTCGGTCGAGCACTTCCTCCGCTACGTCCTCGACGAGCGGTCCCTCTCGCCCGCCACCGCGAAGGGCTACCGCTCCGACCTCGCGCGCCTGATCGCCCACACCGAGGAGAAGGGGCGGGTCCTCACCGCTGAGCTCGACCTCGAGCTGCTGCGCGACTGGCTCTGGCGCGAGTCGGAGTCGGGCATCGCCCGCGCGACCCTCGCCCGGCGCACCGCGGCCGTCCGCTCCTTCTCCTCCTGGGCGCAGCGGTCCGAGCGGCTTCCCCTCGACGTCGCCGCGCGCCTCAAGACGCCCAAGTCGGGACGGACACTGCCGCGGGTCCTGACGCTCCCGCAGGCGGAACAGGTGCTCGACACGGTCGCGGCGCGCGGCGCGACAGAGGACCCGGTGGCGCTGCGGGACCTCGCGATCGTCGAGCTGCTCTACGCCTCCGGCATCCGCGTCTCCGAGCTGGTCGCCGTCGACCTGGGCGACGTCGATCTCGGCCGGCTCACCGTGCTCGTCACCGGCAAGGGCGCCAAGCAGCGGGTCGTCCCGTTCGGCGTCCCCGCGAAGGAGGCGCTCGTCGACTACCTGGAGCGCGCCCGACCCTCTCTCGCCACCGGCGACGGGAGCGGGGCCCTGCTGCTGGGACGGCGGGGCGCGCGCCTCACCCCGCGCACGGTCTACGGCGTGGTGGCGAGGCTCCTCGACGGCGGGCAGGGCTCCGGACCGTCCGGTCCGCACACCCTCCGCCACACCGCGGCGACCCATCTGCTCGACGGCGGAGCCGACCTCCGCGCCGTCCAGGAGCTGCTCGGCCACGCGAGCCTGGGCACCACGCAGATCTACACCCACGTCTCGACCGAGCGGATCCGCGACGCCTACCGCCTCGCCCACCCCCGCGCCTGACCGGACGCGCGAGTCGCTGGACGCACCCTTCCGCGCCACTCGCTGAACCTCCTGCGCCACGTCGTCCATCGGCAGAAGCACCGCCCGGGGGATCCCGCCGAAGAACCGCATCGGCGAGACGTAGTCGCCACCCTCGCGGACGCCGAGGTGCACGCACCTTTCGTCGCAGTGGCCGCCCGCACCCACTGCTCCGACGGGCTGGCCCGCGGTGAGGACCTGCCCCGCCGTCACCGATCCGTCGACCGGCTCGACCGTCGAGACCAGACCGTCCGCGTGCAGGATGCTCACCACGGACCGGTCGATCACCCTGCCCGAGAACGACACGGTGCCCGCCGCGACGGCGACCACGGGCTGCCCGGCCGCTGCCGCGAGGTCGATCCCGCGGTGCCCGGGGGCGTAGCGGTGGGCAGGCGCGCCCCACGGCTCCACGACGGAGAAGCCCGCGACGGGGGAGGTCCACCGCGGGTCGGACCGGCCGGGGGACGAGGTGCCGGAGGGCGAGGCGCCGAGAGGCGCCCCGACGAGCAGAGCGGCGAGGGCGAACACGCCCGGGCGCAGGAGTGGGGATCGGAGCATGCGGCCACCATCCCGGAGCCGGTCCGCGACCGGTGGTCGGCCGAGCGGATCAGGGGAGGAGAGCGCGACGGGCCCGGCTGTGGAGGGAGGACATCGGCCGGGGGAGAGCGCAACCCGTCCCGGCGGTGCCGCGGCGAGGAGTAACGTGCCGGTGATCCGGCTCGGGAGCGGCACCCCGCCCCCACCGGCGGCGAGAATCGGAGACGACCATGACCAGCGGACGATCTGACACGACCAGCGGGAGAGCGGACATCCCGAACCCCTCGGCGGCGAAGCTGAAGAGGAAGGTGATCGGCCTCGCGATCGCGGCGGCGGTCGGCGGCTTCCTCTTCGGCTTCGACTCGTCGGTGGTGAACGGTGCCGTGGAGGCGGTGCAGGGCGAGTTCCAGCTCTCGGCCGCGCTGATCGGCTTCGCCGTCGCCTCCGCGCTGCTCGGCTGCGCACTCGGCGCGTACCTCGCGGGCCGCCTGGCCGACCGCTGGGGCCGCATCAAGGTCATGCTGCTCGGCGCCGGGCTCTTCTTCATCTCCTCCATCGGCGCCGGCGCGGCGTTCGCGGTCTGGGACCTCGTGCTCTGGCGCGTGGTCGGCGGCCTCGGCATCGGCATCGCCTCCGTGATCGCTCCGACCTACATCTCGGAGATCGCGCCCAAGGCCATCCGCGGAGCCCTCGCATCGCTGCAGCAGCTGGCGATCACGCTCGGCATCTTCGCCGCCCTGCTCTCGGACACCCTCATCGCGAACGGCGCGGACGGCGCCTCCGAGCCCTTCTGGTTCGGCGTCGCCGCCTGGCGCTGGATGTTCATCGCCTGCGCCGTGCCGGCCGTGATCTACGGCCTCCTGGCCCTGACCCTGCCGGAGTCGCCCCGCTACCTCGCGACCCGCGGCCGCTCCGAGGACGCCCGCGCGGTGCTCGCGACGGTCACGCCGCGCGACGAGGTCGACGAGGCGCTCGCGGACATCCAGAAGAAGATCGACGAGGACTCCGAGAACGCGAAGCGCTCCAGCCTCCGTGGCCCCGCCCTCGGCCTGCTCCCGGTGGTCTGGGTCGGCATCCTGCTATCGGTGTTCCAGCAGTTCGTGGGCATCAACGTGATCTTCTACTACTCCACCTCGCTCTGGAGCGCGGTCGGATTCGACGAGTCCAACTCCTTCGCGATCTCGGTCTTCACCTCGGTCGTGAACGTCGTCGTCACCTTCGTGGCGATCTTCCTGGTCGACAAGGTCGGCCGGAAGCCGCTGCTGCTGGTCGGCTCGGCCGGCATGGCCGTCTCGCTCGCGCTGATGGCCATCGCCTTCAGCCAGTCCACGATCAGCGGAGAGGACGTCTCGCTGCCCGGCGCGTGGGGCCCGATCGCCCTCGTCTCGGCGAACGCGTTCGTCGTCTTCTTCGGTGCGACCTGGGGCCCGCTGGTGTGGGTCCTCCTCGGCGAGATCTTCCCGAACCGGATCCGGGCGGCCGCGCTCGGCCTGGCGGCCTCGGCCCAGTGGATCGCGAACTTCGCCATCACGGTGACGTTCCCGATCCTCTCGCAGGACGTGTCGCTCACCCTGGCCTACGGCCTCTACGCCGCCTTCGCGGCGATCTCGTTCGTGTTCGTCTTCATGTTCGTGCCCGAGACCAAGGGCCGCTCGCTGGAGGAGATGGACACCCTGCACATCCGCACCGTGATGAAGTCGGCGCGCAAGTAGCACCGGCCTCCCGCGCCCCGACGGCCGCCCTCCCGCAGCAGCGGGGGAGGCGGCCGTCCTGGTGCTAGACTCCACGGAGCACCTCGCTCGTCGGGGTGACTACGCGCGCCCATTCGGCCTCCGCTCCCCACGGTCCCTCTCCGCTCACGCGGCCGGGGCGGGAGTGCGCCGGGCGCCAGGGCGACGTGCCGACCGGCCGTCGCAGACAACCGAACGGGAGTTCGGCGCCGTCGTGCGCCCGGGCCCCGAGACAAGGAGAACGACTCATGGCAGTCGTCACCATGCGCCAGCTGCTCGACAGCGGCGTCCACTTCGGGCACCAGACCCGTCGCTGGAACCCGAAGATGAAGCGCTTCATCCTGACCGAGCGCTCGGGCAGCTACATCATCGACCTCCAGCAGTCGCTGGCCTACATCGACAAGACCTACGACTTCGTCAAGGAGACGGTCGCCCACGGCGGCACCATCCTCTTCGTCGGCACCAAGAAGCAGGCGCAGAACGCGATCTCGGAGCAGGCGACCCGCGTCGGCCAGCCCTACGTGAACCAGCGCTGGCTCGGCGGCCTCCTGACCAACTTCCAGACGGTCTCGAAGCGCCTCGCCCGCATGAAGGAGCTGGAGGAGCTCGACTTCGACGACACGTCGAAGAGCGGCTTCACCAAGAAGGAGCTCCTCATCAAGAAGCGCGAGCTCGACAAGCTGCACAAGTCGCTCGGCGGCATCCGCAACCTCTCGAAGACGCCGTCGGCCCTCTGGGTCGTCGACACCAAGAAGGAGCACCTCGCGATCGACGAGGCCAAGAAGCTGGGCATCCCGGTCATCGGCATCCTCGACACGAACTGCGACCCGGACGAGGTCCAGTACCCGATCCCGGGCAACGACGACGCGATCCGCTCGGTGAGCCTGCTCACCCGCATCGTCGCCGACGCCGCGGCCGAGGGCCTCATCCAGCGCCACCAGAAGCCCGAGGCCGAGGGCAACGTCTCCGCCGTCGAGCCGCTGGCCGAGTGGGAGCAGGAGCTGCTCTCCACCGGTGCGCCCGCCGCCGACGTGCAGGAGCCTAACGAGCAGGCCGGCGCGGAGACCGAGAAGGTCGCCGACGCCGAGGCCGAGACCGCCGACGAGGCCGTCGTCGAGGCCGAGACCCCCGCCGCGGAGGAGGCCCCCGAGGCCGACGCCGCCGCGACCTCGACCGACGAGACCGCCACCGCCTGACACCCCGTTCCGTGACGGGGGTCGGACGCCGCACCCGCGGTCGTCCGGCCCCCGCTCGGTCGGTGCACGTTCACCACGAGTAAGAACCGCCGTCACCTCGGCGTGCTGGGCTCCTCCCGTGAGCCCGCCGCCGCGAGTGACGGCGCCACAGGGTTTCCGAACCAAGAGGAGTTCCGAGAACATGGCAAATTTCAGCCTCGCTGACGTCAAGACGCTGCGCGAGCAGCTCGGTACCGGCATGGTCGACACGAAGAACGCGCTCGTCGAGGCCGACGGCGACCTGGACAAGGCGGTCGAGATCCTCCGCCTCAAGGGCGCCAAGGGCAACGCGAAGCGCGCCGACCGCTCCACGAGCGAGGGCCTCGTCGCCGCCGCCGAGAAGGACGGCGTCGCCACGATGATCGAGCTCGCGTGCGAGACCGACTTCGTCGCCAAGGGCACGAAGTTCATCGCCCTCGCCGACGCTGTGCTCGCCGCGGTCGTCGCCGCCGGCTCCACCACGGTCGAGGAGGCCCTCGCGGCCCCCGCCGACGGCAAGACCGTCGCCGACCTCATCAACGACGAGGCCGCGATCCTCGGCGAGAAGGTGGAGCTGCGCCGCGTGGCCTCCGTCTCCGGCGAGCACTTCGCGATCTACCTCCACAAGACGAACAAGGACCTGCCCCCGCAGGTCGGCGTGGTCGTCGGCTACGCGGGCGAGGACGCCGAGACCGCGCGCTCCGTCGCCCAGCACATCTCGTTCGCGAACCCGTCCTACCTCTCGCGCGAGGACGTGCCGCAGTCCGAGGTCGACAACGAGCGCCGCATCGTCGAGGAGATCTCGCGCGGCGAGGGCAAGCCCGAGGCCGCCCTGCCGAAGATCATCGAGGGACGCGTGAACGCGTACTTCAAGCAGGTCGCCCTGCTCGACCAGGACTACGCGAAGGACAACAAGCTGTCCGTCAGCAAGGTCCTGAGCGACGCGGGCCTGACCGTGTCGGGCTTCGCCCGCTTCAAGGTCGGCGCCTAACAGCACTGCAGGAGGGAGTCCGGGTCGTTCAGTCGACCCGGGCTCCCTTCGCTCTGCCCGGGGCGGTCCCGGGCGTGGTCGCGGGGCCCGCTCCGCGCGGGATAGGTTTGTACGGGTCTACGGGAGGAAACGTCCATGACGGAGACGGATGCGATGACGACGGGCAAGCGCCGCAGGGTGCTTCTGAAGCTGTCGGGGGAGGCGTTCGGAGCCGGTACGCTCGGCGTGAACCCGGACGTGATCAGCGCCCTGGCGCGCGAGATCGCCGATGCCGCGACCGAGGTGGAGATCTCGGTGGTCGTCGGCGGCGGCAACTTCTTCCGAGGAGCCGAGCTCTCGCAGCGCGGCATGGACCGCGGCCGGGCCGACTACATGGGCATGCTGGGCACAGTGATGAACGCCCTCGCCCTCCAGGACTTCCTCGAGCAGGCGGGCGCCGAGACGCGTGTGCAGTCCGCGATCGCGATGACGCAGGTCGCGGAGCCCTACATCCCCCGCCGGGCGATCCGGCACATGGAGAAGGGCCGCGTCGTCATCTTCGGCGCCGGCGCCGGACTCCCGTACTTCTCGACCGACACGGTCGCCGCGCAGCGCGCGCTCGAGACGCACGCCGACGTGGTCCTCGTCGCCAAGAACGGCGTGGACGGCGTGTACGACGCCGACCCGCGGACGAACCCCGACGCGAAGAAGCTCGACGCGCTGACCTACCAGGAGGCGCTCCAGCGGGGCCTCAAGGTGGTCGACTCCACCGCGTTCAGCCTCTGCATGGACAACGGCATGCCGATGCAGGTCTTCGGCATGGAGCCCTCGGGCAACGTCGCGAAGGCCATCCGCGGCGCCGAGCTCGGCACGCTCGTCTCGAACTAGACTGACCACTTCCCTCTCTTAAGGAGCTCCCTGTGATCTCGGATGTACTGGCCGACGCGAAGACCAAGATGGGCAAGGCCGTCGAGGTCGCCAAGGAGGACTTCTCCACGGTCCGCACCGGACGCGCGAACCCCGGCATGTTCCAGAAGGTGCTGGTGAGCTACTACGGCACCCCGACGCCGCTGTCGCAGCTCGCCTCGATGCAGAACCAGGAGGCCCGCACGCTCGTCCTGACGCCCTACGACAAGGGCTCGCTGCGCGACATCGAGCAGGCCATCCGGGACATGCCGAACCTCGGCGCGAACCCGACCAACGACGGCACGATCATCCGCGTGACCCTGCCGGAGCTCACCGCCGAGCGCCGCAAGGAGTTCGTCAAGATCGTCCGCACCAAGGCCGAGGACGCCAAGATCGCGGTGCGCAACATCCGCCGCAAGGGCAAGGACGACCTCGACGCGCTGAAGGGCGACATCGGCGACGACGAGCTCTCCCGCGGTGAGAAGGAGCTCGAGGCGCTCACGAAGCAGCACGTCGACGCGATCGACGAGGCGCTCAAGCGCAAGGAATCCGAACTGCTCGAGGTGTAGCGGTGCCCGAGATCCCCGAAGGACCCGAGGGCGGCGAGAAGAGACCGTCTCCGCACGTCCCGGGTGCCCGGGGATCCCGGATGGTCACCCGCGACGCGCTGCGTGCGCGCGCCCAGCAGGGCCGGGCCGACGTCGAGCGCCAGCTCGAGGCGACCCGCGCCCAGCTCGAGGCGACGAACGACCGCCTCACCGCGCGCTCGGGCCGGAACCTCGTGTCGGCGACCGCGATCGGACTCCTCGGCGGCGGCGCGATGGTCGTCAGCCTGCTGCTGGTCAAGGAGCTCTTCATGGTGCTCGCGGGGGTGGCGGTGCTGCTCGCGGCGCTCGAGCTCTCGAACGCCCTGCGCCACGCCGGTCGCGACATCCCGCGCATCCCGACCGGGATCGTGGCGGTCGTCGCCGTGCCGGCCGCCTACTACGGCGGCCTCGGCGCCGCGTGGGCCACGGTCCTCGGCGGATCCGTCCTCGTCGGCCTCTGGCGGCTGGGGGAGCAGCTCTTCCGGCGCACCGCCTCGAGCCGGAGGGACCTCGCCCTCGACATCGGCCTCGGCGCGTTCGTCCAGGGCTACACGACCTTCCTCGGCGCCTTCGCGATCCGTCTCGTCGCCGAGCCCGGCGGCCAGCTCTGGGCGTTCGCGTTCCTGGTGCTCGTGATCGTCGTCGACACCGGCGCCTACGTGAGCGGACTCACCTGGGGCAAGCACCCGATGGCACCGCGGATCAGCCCGAAGAAGACCTGGGAGGGGTTCGCCGGTGCGGCCGTCGCGGGGATCGTCGTCGGCGTCCTGCTCGCCCTGCTGATGCTCGGCCAGCCCTGGTGGGTCGGTGCGGTGTTCGGGGCCGTGGTGCTGCTCACCGCGACGCTCGGCGACCTCGCCGAGTCGCTGATCAAGCGCGACATCGGCATCAAGGACATGAGCTCCTGGCTGCCCGGCCACGGAGGAGTCCTCGACCGGCTGGACTCGATCCTGCCGTCGGCCGCAGCGGCCTACGTGCTGTACTTCCTCTTCGCCCACTGAGCGGGCGCCTCACCGGGGCGTGCCGATTCCGCTCCCGGCGCGCGGCTTGGCATGATGTCGGGATGACCGCTCCCTTCCCCCGAGCCCGCGAGTCCCGTCCCGGCTACGACACGGCCGAGGTCGACTCCTTCCTCGCGTCGGCGCGCGAGGCCTACTCGCAGCTCTCCGGGGGACCGGCGGACCTCCGCGCCGCCGACCTGCGCCACACCGCGTTCACCCTGCGCAAGGGCGGCTACTCCGCGCCCCACGTCGATGCGGCGCTCGAGCGCCTCGAGGACGCCTTCGCCCTGCGGGAGCGCCAGTACGCGATCGCGGCCCGGGGCGAGGAGGCGTGGCTCGCGGACGCGCGGTCGACCGCCCAGGAGATCGTGAACCGGCTGGCCCGCGCTCCCCGCGAGCGGTTCACCCGGGCCGGCGCTCTCACGACGGGCTACAACATCCGCCAGGTCGACGCCTTCGCCGACCGGATCTCCGGCTACTTCCGCGACGGATCGGTGCTGACCGTGGACGACGTGCGGACCGTCTCCTTCGCCCCGCAGCGCGGCGGGTACGCCGAGGCCCAGGTCGACCTGCTGCTCGACACGGTCGTCGACGTGATGCTGGCGGTCCGCTGACCGGAGCCGGATCTGCTGGCCGATCAGGTCATCGTCCGTTATGCTTTCGTAATCGTGGCTCAGCATCCTCAGACCTCCGTCGCCCACACGCCCGCGAACCGCACCAGCGGTCGCCCGGCGGTCCCGCACCAGACCCCGGTGCGGCGCTCCTGGGCTCGGATCCCGGTGACGGTGCTGGCCTTCACGGCGTCCATCGCGTTCGCCATGGTGAACGTCGTCGATCCCTCCAGCGGCGCGGTCGCGTCCCCCTACTACCAGGCTCCGGCGCGCTTCAACGGCGACTCCGCGCAGCGACTCGTCGTCGCGGACGCCGTCGAGCGGACCGTCCAGCGCGACTCGTTCGGCGCCGAGGCGAAGCCGACGCCCACTCCGACCCCGACGCCCACCCCGACCGAGACTCAGACCCCTTCCGCGACCGCCGACGAGGAGGAGTCGGGCTCCGCCGAGGCCGAGACCGCCGCTCCCGTCCAGCGCGCCGCCGCTCCGGATCCCGGATCCGCGAAGGCCATCGCGTACGACATGATCGTGCAGCGCGGCTGGGCCGACAGCGAGTACGACTGCCTCGTCCTCCTCTGGAACCGCGAGTCCGGCTGGAACGTCTACGCCGAGAACAAGTCCAGCGGTGCCTACGGCATCCCGCAGGCACTCCCCGGCAGCAAGATGGCGACGGCCGGCTCCGATTGGGCGACCAACGCGAGCACCCAGATCACCTGGGGCCTCGGCTACATCTCCGGCCGCTACGGCTCGCCCTGCGGCGCCTGGGCCCACTCCGAGTCGGTCGGCTGGTACTGATCGTTCCCCTCCGCTCGGCACCGCGTCCGGCGGGCTGAGGCGCTCGCTACCCTGGTGCCGTGGATTACGCGCTGCTCGGGGTCGTCGGGATCATCACGGTCGTCACCGTCGCGCGGTTCTCGAGCCGCCTCGGGATCGCCGCACCGCTGCTCCTGGTCGTCATCGGTATCGGCGCGTCCTACCTCCCCGGGGTCCCGGACATCGAGGTCGAGCCTGAGCTGATCCTCGCGGGCGTGCTGCCGCCGCTGCTGTACTCGGCCGCGATCCAGGTGCCCCTCACCGACTTCCGGCGGAACCTGCGCTCGATCTTCGGGCTCTCGGTGCTGCTGGTCGTCGTGACCGCCCTCGTGGTGGGCGGCTTCCTCTACCTCGTGTTCCCCGATCTGAGCCTGCCCGCAGCGATCGCTCTGGGCGCCGTCGTGAGCCCGACCGACGCGGTGGCAGCGACCTCGATCGGCAAGAAGCTCGGACTCCCGCCCCGCCTGGTGACGGTGCTCGAGGGCGAGAGCCTCGTGAACGACGCGTCGGCGCTGGTGCTGCTGCGCGCCGCGACGGCTGCGGCGGCCGTGGTCGGCGCCTCCGTCACGACCGACGCGATCGACGTGGGCGAGGTGGGGGTCCTCTTCGTCTACTCCGTCCTGATGGCGATCGTCCTCGGACTGGTGATGGGCGTGCTCACCGTCTTCGTGCGCTCGAAGCTGCGGGACCCGGTGCTCGACACCGCCGTGTCCTTCGCCGTGCCGTTCCTGGCCTACATCCCGGCCGAGGAGCTGGGCGCGTCCGGGGTGCTCGCCGTCGTGGTCACCGGGATCTACACGGGGCACAACAGCGCGCGCTTCCTCTCGCCGCAATCGCGGATCAGCGAGCGGGTGAACTGGCGGACGGCGCAGTTCCTGCTCGAGAACGGCGTCTTCCTGCTCATGGGCGCCGAGATCAAGGCGATCGTCTCCGGGGTCGTGGACCCGGGCGAGTTCGGAGTGGGCACCGCGGTGCTGCTGGGTCTGGCCACCGTGGTCATCCTGATCGTGCTGCGGGCCCTCTTCGTGTGGCCGCTGCTCCTCTGGCTGCGCAGCTCCGGTCGGCGGGCGGAGCGGATCAACCGGCGGCTGGCGGTGGGCCTGATGCGACTGCGCAACAGCGCCACCAGCGATGAGCGCTTCCGGCGGCGGCAGGTGCGAGCGGAGCGGCTCTACCTCCGGCGCGAGACCGATCTGGCCGCGACCGCGAGTGAGGCGTTCGGCTGGCGCGGAGGAGTCGTCCTGTCCTGGTCCGGGATGCGCGGCGTGGTCACGCTCGCCGCGGCCCAGTCGCTGCCGGACGAGACTCCCTACCGCTCCCAGCTGATCCTGATCGCCTTCACCGTCGCCGTCGTGACGCTGCTCCTGCAGGGTGCGACGCTCCCCGCGCTGATCCGGCTCACCGGCATCCAGGGCACCGACGGAGAGGCCGACCGCCGCGAGCTCGCGACGCTGCTCGACGAGGTCGCGGCCACGGGCATCCAGGCCCTCCCCGAGGCGGTGGCGGAGCTGCCCGACGGCGAGGCGGGCGAGCGCGTCCTCGAGCGCGTGCGCCGCGACACTCTGACCCGCTCGCAGGTGGCGTGGGAACAGGTCGGCCGCGCGGAGGACGCGCCCCTCGGCCCGCACGCGCAGTACCTGCGGCTGCGCCGAGCGGTCCTGCTCGCCGAGCGGGAGGCGCTGCTGGACGCACGGGGGCGCGGGGTCTACTCCTCGCGGACGCTGCGGCGGGCGCAGCTGATGCTCGACGCTGAGGAGACCCGGCTCGAGATGGACGACAGCTCCCACTGACGGAAGGGGCCCGGCGGCGGCCTCCTAGACTGGGGGGATGCCGCGCAGCAACAGACCCCGGGGCAGCCGCCGTGACGACGACGACGAGCAGCGCGACCTCTCGCAGATGCTCGCCGGCTTCCGGCGCACAGAGTCGCACGCCGGCCGGGAGTGGAACGTGCAGCCCGTCTCCGCAGCGCGGGCCGTGAAGAACTACCTCTGCCCGGGCTGCGGGCTCACCATCGACATCGGCCAGCCGCACCTGGTCACCTGGCGGGCCGACGGCGCGCTCGGCGACGCGGCCGACCTGGCCGGCCGCCGCCACTGGCACACGCACTGCTGGAGAATCCGAGGAGCACGATGACCCACGAGATCCGCGGAGGCGTCGTCCTCCCCGCCCGCCGCGAGGACATCGAGCTGCACACGGCCGACGGGCTGACCCTTGTCGGGGAGCTCGCGCTGCCCCTGGAGCGCGAGCCGGTCGCGACCCTGATCACCCTGCATCCGCTGCCCACCCACGGCGGCTTCATGGACTCGCACATCCTGCGGAAGGCCGCCGCCCGCCTGCCCGCGCTCGCCGACCTGGCGGTCCTCCGCTTCAACACCCGCGGCACCGCGTCGCCGCGCGGCACGAGCGAGGGCGCCTTCGGACACGGCACCGAGGAGCGCGCCGACGTCGCCGCAGCCCTGGCGCTCGTCGCGGACCGCGGACTGCCGCACCCCTGGCTGGTCGGCTGGTCCTTCGGCACCGAGCTCGCGCTGAAGTGGGGGAGGGAGCACCCCGTCGAGGGAGCGATCCTGCTCTCGCCGCCGCTGCACCGCACGAGCGCGGAGGAGGTCGCCGCCTGGGGCCAGGACGGCCGCCCGCTCGTGGCGCTCGTCCCGGAGTTCGACGACTACCTGCGGCCGGAGGCGGCCGCCGAGCGCTTCGCGAGCGTGCCGCAGCTGGACCTCGTCGCCGTGGAGGGCGGGAAGCACCTCTGGGTCGGCGAGGCGCAGACCCGCCGGGTCCTCGACGAGATCGTGCGCGTGGTTGCGCCCGCCTCGTCCCCGCTGCCGACGGAGTGGACGGGCGAGCTCGGCTGAGCCCGCCCGTGCGGCGACCGCCTAGCGGCCGGACGAGTCGCCGTCGGAGTCGGAGTCGTCGCCGTCGCTGTCGTCCGCGAGTCCGTCGATGTGGCCGATGAGCCCGCGCAGTCCGGACACGTAGCCGGCGATCGCGTCGCGCTCGGTGCGGATCTCGTCGAGGCGCCGCTCGGCGGTGTCCATCAGCTCGCGGCTGCGGCGCTCCGCGTCCGCGACGAGCTTCTGCGCCTGGTCGCGCGCGTCGTCGAGGAGGGCGTCGGAGTCGTCCTGGGCCTTCCGGCGCAGTCGCGTCGTGTCGTCGAGGGCGTCGCTGCGGAGGGCGTCCGCCTCGAGGCGCTTGTCGTTCGCGCGTCGGATGGCGTCGGCGAGCTGCAGGTTCGACTCGTCGAGGTAGCGCTGGGTCTGCGCGACGGCCTCCTGGTGGCGGAGCAGGTCGTCGCGGTCGGCCTCCTCGCGGCGCGCGGCGAGCTCGACCACCAGGTCGATCCGGGCCTGCTCGACCTCGCGCGAGAGCGCAGCGGCCTCGTCGGCGGACGCGGCGCGCAGGCCCGCCAGCTCGGCGTCGAGCACGGCGACGGCCTCGGCGCGCTCCTGGGTGAGCCGGGTGCGCTGGTCGGCGATCTCGCGCGCACCCTCGGCGCGGACTGCGGCGACCTCGGCGTCGAGCGCGGCGCGGGTCGAGAGCACCTCGGCCTCGACCGCCGCGCGCGCCTGGGCGACCTCGGCCTCGACGGCCGCCCGGAGCCGGTCCACCTCGGAGGCGACCTCGGCCCGCAGGAGCTCGTTGGCCTGGGCGAGGCGGGCGGCCTCGGCGCGGGCGACCTCGATCTCGCGGGCGGCGACGGCGCGCATCTCCGCGGCCTCGCGCTCGGCCTCGGAGCGGATCGCGGCGGCCTCGCGCTTCGCGGTGGCGCGGGTCTCGGCGGCCTCGGTCGCCACGGTGCCGCGGATCGCGGCGGCCTCGCGGACGGCGTCCTGCGTCATCACGTCGCGGTCGTCGGCGGCCTTGCCGAGCGTCGCCGCGGCCTGCGCCTCGGACTCGTCGCGGGTCCGGTCCGCACGGCGGCGCGCCTCGGTCACCAGGCGCTCGGCCTCGTCGCGCGCCTCCTGGAGGATGCGGTCGCCGTCGTCGCGGGTGGATCGGCGGAGGGCGGAGGCGTCGTTCTCGGCCTGGGCGATGATCCGCTCGGACTGCTCCTCGGCCACGCGCAGGGTGTGCTCGAGCTTGGCGCCCAGGCCGGCGTAAGTGGGAGTGCCGACCTGCTGCAGCTCCTTCTCGAGGCCCTCGATCCGGGAGGACAGGCGCTTCACCTCGCGGCCGCTCTCGGCCGCCTGGGTGTTCGAGTGGATGAGCTCGCGGCGCAGGCCCTGGACGGCCTTGTCGACCTCGTCCCGGTCGTAGCCACGGAACACCTGGGTGAATTCGGCCTCGTCGTTCGCCACGTCGTCTCCTTCAGAGCAGGACCGCGGTGGGGCTCGCGGCACTGGGAAAGTGTATTCAGCAGGGAGGCCGCGGCCGGGGCGACACCCGCACCGCGCGCCGCTCGGGCCGCACTCTCGGCTTCTCCCGGGCATCGGAGCGAGGGCATCGGCTATCGTGGACTGTCTTTGTCTGTTGCCGTCGCGCCCCGGTCCGGCTGCGTACCCCGAGCCGGCCCCGGCCGTCACCCCGATCCGGCAACGCAGGAGGAGTACTTTCGTGCGGTTCGTCTTCGCCATCATCGCCACCGTCATCGCTGCCGCGATGATCGTGCTCGGCATCGGTCAGCGGACGGTCTGGGCTCCTCCGGAGTCCCTCACCGCCGAGACCGCGCTCGACTCCTCCGCTCCCTACGCGGTCATCGACGGCAGCACCCTGGGCGCCAACCCGGGCCGCCAGACGATCACGGTCGAGGGCAGCGGCGATCTCGTCGTCGCCTACGCACCGACCTCCGACGTGCTGGGCTGGGTGGGCGGCTCGAGCTACGACGCCATCGGCTACGAGCGCGCCGACGACACCCTCACCTCCGCGGAGGAGACGGGGGAGCGCGTCCAGCTCTCCTCCGACGTCGAGACCGCCGACGCGGCGGTCGTCGATCCTCGCGGCTCCGACCTCTGGCTCGAGGAGTTCGAGGGGAGCGGCAGCGTGACCCTGGCGCTCGACGTGCCGGAGGACGTCTCCATCCTCATCGCGAGCGACGGCACCGCGCCGGCAGCCGACTCCGTGCGCGTCAGCTGGCCCGTGGACACCGCGACGCCCCTCGCCGGCCCGCTGCTGCTCGGAGGAGCCGTGTTCCTCCTCCTCGGCCTCGTCCTCTACATCTGGGCCTTCGTCCACCTGCGCCGCCAGCACGGCCCGCGCCGGAAGGGACCGCAGGGCCGGATCCCCCGCGGTGCCCGCCGCCCCCGGCCGCGTGCCGGGATCCAGGCCTCCACGGCGTCGCCGGCGCCCTCGCGCCGCCGGGCCGCCCTGGTGCTGCCCGTCGTCCTCGGGACGACGGTCCTCCTCTCCGGCTGCAGCTCCGACTACTGGCCGGATCTCGCCGCGGGCGCGAGCGAGGCGCCGACCGCGTCCGCCACGGCGACCGCGGGGGCAGAGCCGGTCTCGGCCGAGCCGACCCCCGTTGTCACCACGCAGCAGGCGGAGGCCGTCGTCGCCGAGGTCGCCGATGTCGCGTCGCGCGCCGACGCCGCCCGGGACGCCGGGATCCTCGCCGAGCGCTTCCAGGGCGAGGCGCTCACCGAGCGCACCACCAACTACGACGTCGTCGCCAAGGGCGGGACGATCGACCCGCCGCAGACGATCCCGGCCTCCCCGGTGAGCCTGGTGCTCCCGCAGGACACGGAGTCGTGGCCGCGCCTGGTGACCGCCGTCGTGCAGAACTCGACGGACTCCACCCA
>NZ_PSUC01000210.1:0-1799 GCF_002931635.1 Rathayibacter sp. AY2B7
GCGCTTCGTCGAGGAGATCCCGGTGGTGCTGATCGACGGGCGCGTGCACACCTTCTGGCGGGTCGATCCCGCGCGGCTCCGGCGGGCCCTCCTCGATCGCGGGTGAGCTTCGACCGGGCCGTCCGGACGGAAGCACGACCGCGACGTCCCTCTGACGGGGGACAGGGCGGCTCGCGATAGCTCGCCTCTCGCCCTTACCCTCGTGAGGGGGGAGTGCGCTCCTCCGTGCGCGGACGCAGATCGTCGCCCGTGGAGGAAGGAACCGCCATGCCGTCATCCCGCCGACTCGCCCTGCCCGCCGCCGCTCTCGCGGCGCTCGTGCTCGGCCTGGCCCTCCCCGGAGCGGCCGTCGCGGCACCCTCCGCCTCGACGGTCTCGACCACGGTCGAGCAGCCGGCCGCGACGACCATCCCCGGGGTGCCGGAGGATCCCGAGCAGCCGGGCGACGGCGGCTCCGACCCCGTTCCCGGCGTCCCCGAGGAGCCCTCCGTTCCCGGAGTGCCCGAGGAGCCGGCAGAACCCGAGCAGCCCGCGCCCGTCGACCCCGCGCCCGTGGACCCCGCGCCGGTCGATCCGGCACCGGTCGACCCCGCGCCCCAGCAGCCGAGCCAGCCCTCCACCGGCGGCGGATCCACCGGCGGCGGATCGACCGGCGGCGGCCAGCAGGGCGGCTCCGGCGGCGGTCAGCCCTCCACCGGCGGCGGATCGTCCTCCGGCGGCTCCGGCTCCGGCGGCGGCACCTCTGGCGGAGGGACGTCCGGCGGCACTTCCGGCGGCGGCACCACCTCCGGCGGCGGCACCACGTCCGGCACCGCCGGCTCCTCCGGTGCGGGCGCCGTCACTCCGGCGGCGTCGGCCCCCGGACGCACCGAGCTCGGCACCTCGACCGAGGGCGCGAAGCCGGCGGCCGGTGCGGCGACCGCGGACGTCTTCCTCACCCGCGAGCTCGCCGTGCAGCCGGAGGCGCTCACCGTCGAGCTCGCCCGGTTCTACGGCGTCGGCTTCTCGTACACCGGCTTCGCGAGCGATGAGGCCGTCTCGGCGGTCCTCCGCGACCCGAACGGCACCAAGACCCCGCTGACCCTCGAGGCGGGGAGCGGCACCGCGACCGTGCCGACCGCGCTGATCACCAAGTCGGGCGCCTTCACGGTCGACCTCACGGGCGACCAGGGCTCCGCCGCCAAGGTCGTCTTCCGGCTCGCGCCCTCCACCGGCAACGGCCTCCTGCTCGAGCCGCGCGAGCTCGGCGACGGCAGCACCGAGGCGCCCCGCGGCGCCGTCTGGGGCTTCGACGCCGACGAGGAGGTCGCCGTGGGCGCCTTCGAGACCTCCGGGGCCCGCGCCGACCTGGCCGCCGGCGACGTCGCCGTGCAGTCCGACTCCATCGGCTGGGCCGAGCTGGCGCTGGGCGACGCGGTCATCGCCGACCCCGACCCCTCCGTCTACTGCGTCGTCGCCTTCGGTCGCGAGTCGCACCGCACGGCAGCCGTGACCGTCTCCTACCGTGACAGCGACACCACGGCCGCACCGTGGGAGGCGCAGCAGGTCTGCGGCACCGCGATCAGCGCCGCGCGCACCGCCTTCCTCAGCACGGCCGCCTCGGCGGGACCGGCCGGCATCACGCCGACCACCGCGCTGATGATCGGCGGCGGTGCGGTCGCCGCGTCGCTCGTCGCCTGCGCGGCCGTCCTGGTCGTGATGCGCCGCCGGCGCATGAACACGGACCTCTTCATCGGCGGACCGCTGCCGCGCACGCAGAGCGACTGACGCGTCCCGAGGACGAGGGAAGGCCCGCGGGA
>NZ_PSUC01000211.1:0-1595 GCF_002931635.1 Rathayibacter sp. AY2B7
CCTCAGCGGTCACGGTGATCCGGCGGCTCTCCGCCTGCCAGCGGCTCTCCGCGACTCAGCGGGCGGGGGAGGAGGACGGGGAGTCGGCGTCCGGGGAGGAGCGTCAGGACGCGTCCTTCACCATCCCGCGGACCGAGAGCTGGACGACCAGCGGCCGGTGGTCGCTCCCGGCGTCGTCGCGGTCGTCGACGACCTGGTAGCCCGAGACCTCCCAGCGTCCGGAGAAGAGGACGTGGTCGATCGGGGCGCCGAGCGCGGGCGGGACCGAGGACGGCCAGGTGCCCAGGGCGGCGCCGCCCGCGACGGTCCCCGCGTCGCGGCAGCCGCCCAGCGCGGCCGAGCCCGGCAGCCCGGTCCAGTGGTCGACCGTGGAGTTCAGATCGCCGAGGACCACGACGTCCTCCTCCGCGGAGCAGAGCGCGGAGACCGAGAGCAGATCGCTCCGCCACTCCGCGAGGCGCGAGGGGATCGGCGCCATGGTGTGCACCGCGGCGAGGACGGGGCGCTCGGGAGTGTCGGGGCGCGCGACGAGGGACGGCGTCGATCCGGTGACGACCGCGGCGGTGTCAACGCTGTACCCGCCGAGCGAGGGGGAGAGCAGCAGGGCCGCCCCGTCGTCGGCGCCCGACCCGGCGTAGTGGAGGGTCATCGACATCCCCTGGGCGCTGAGCGCGTTCACGACGTCCTGGGCGTGCGTCTGCGAGACCTCGAGGAGGGCGATGCCGTCGACCGCGCTCTCCCGGGCGAGCGAGGCGATCGTGTCGACGGGCACGCCGTCGTGCAGCACGTTCCAGGTCGCGAGGCGCACGTCGGCGAGGCGGTGGGCGCGCGGAGCGGCGGAGTCGTAGCCCCGCGCTCCCTGCACTCCCGCGAGCACGAGCGCGAAGACGACGCCGAGCGCCGCGAGGGCCAGCGCGAGGCGCCTGACCGGAGCGACGAGGACCGCGATCACGACCAGGACCGCGGCGAGCCCGGCGGCCGTCGCGCCCGTCGCGAGCCGGAACGGCACCAGCTGGGCGAAGGGGGCCTCCCGGGCGATCCCGAAGAAGCCGGGCGCCGCGACCACCAGCAGAGCGATCGCCACGATCACCGCCACCGCGGTCTTCACCAGTCTCGTCCCCATCGCCGCTCAGGCTACTAGGGCATCGGAGGGCTCGCAGGCGGCGCGTCTACGATGAGCGCATGCATGTCGACGGGGGCCGTTACGACCTCCACACCCACTCCGTCGTCTCCGACGGCACCGAGGCTCCGGCCGTCCTGGTGCGGGCCGCGGCCGCGGCCGGGCTCGCCGGAGTGGCGCTCACCGACCACGACACGACCGGCGGTTGGGCCGAGGCGCTCGCCGCGGCCGAGGAGGCGGGCATCGACCTGCTGCCCGGCATGGAGCTCTCCTCCCGCGTCGGCTGGGCCAGCGTCCACGTCCTCGCGTACCTCGTCGATCCGGCGGATCCGGGGCTCGTGGCCGAGACCGCGCGCATCCGCTCGGCCCGCACGCACCGCGCGGAGGCGATCGTCACCGCGATCGCGGCCGACTACGACCTCACCTGGGACGACGTCCTCGCCCAGACCAGCCCGGGCACGACCATCGGGCGTCC
>NZ_PSUC01000212.1:0-1574 GCF_002931635.1 Rathayibacter sp. AY2B7
GCCGTGCTGGGCATGGCGCTGGCCCTCGTGCTCAGCGGGTTCGGAGTGTCGAGCGTCGCCTCGTCGCTCGTCGTCTACCCCGTGCCCGGGCCGGGGGACAGCCCGCTGAAGACGCCGCCGGGCTCCGGGATGATCTCGAGCGTCGTGATGCTGGGGAGCATGGCCGCGACCGGTCTACTGGCGCTCCCGTCGATCGTCCTCGGCGCGATCTCGCTCATCGGCGGCGACCCGGCCTTCGGCCTGATCGGACTGGCGGCCGCCCTCGTGCTGGGCACCGTCTTCGCGCTGGTCGGCATCCGCGTCGGCGGTCGGATCGTCGACCGTCGAGCGCCGGAGCTGTTCGCCGCCCTCGTGACGATCGGCTGACGCGGGTGGCGGGGCGCGGGTGGGCGGTTCCCGCCCGCTGCCCGCCACCGGTCACCGCCCCCGCGAGTGCGCGAAAGTTGTCGCACTCGAGCTCGAGTGCGACGACTCCTGCACACTCGCGGGGGCCGGCGAGGACCGCGCGCACCCGCGAGTGGCCGCGCGCCCGCGAAGGCCCGCACACAGGAGCCGCGGCAGAATGTGGACATGCGCAGCCTCGAAGTCCTCCTCGATCCGGAGTCGGAGGCTCGCGTCCGCGGCCAGTGGGAGGCGCTCGAGGCGGCCGGCATCCCGAGCCTCGCGCTGCACACGTCCGCCAGCAACCGCCCGCACCTCACCCTGGTCGCCGGGCCCGAGCTGACCGCCCCGGAGCCGGGCGCGCTCGGTCCGCTGCCGGCGACGGTCGACCTGGGTGCTGTCCTCCTCTTCCCGCACGCCGGGCGCTTCGTCCTCGCCTGGGGAGTGGTCCGCTCGCCCGCCCTCGACGCGCTGCACGACCGGGCCACGCGCCTCGTGCCGGGCGGCGTCGACACCTCGCTCCGGGACGCCTGGACGCCGCACATCAGCGTCTCGCGCCGCCTCCGCGCCGAGCAGCTCGGCGACGCCGTCCCCCTCCTCGGCGAGCCGTTCACTGCCGGCCTCGCGGGCGTCCGCTTCTGGGACGGCGACACCCGCACCCTCACCGACCTCTGATCCGGGCGCCGCAGAAGCCCCCCGACCTCCCCGCATCCGCCTCCCCAGCTCCCTCCCTGCAGCCCTTCTCCACAGTTCCCCGGACCCCCGGGGCGACGTCGGAGGCGGCGGGTAGAGTTCCCCGGGTGACAGAGCCCACCGCGACAGCCCTCCCCGCCCCGCCGCTCGCCGACCCCTCGGCGGAGTCCCGCGGCGGCGTTCGGAGCGACGCGGCGAGCGGCGCCCCGGGATCCGGATCCTCCGAGGCGCAGGCGATCCTCGAGAAGGTCTTCGGCTACGGCTCCTTCCGCGGCGAGCAGCAGTCCATCGTCGAGCAGGTCATCGGAGGCGGCGACGCCGTCGTCCTCATGCCCACCGGCGGCGGCAAGTCGCTCTGCTATCAGATCCCCGCCATCGTGCGCCCCGGCACCGGCGTGGTCGTGTCCCCGCTCATCGCGCTGATGCAGGACCAGGTCGACGCCCTCCGCGCGAACGGCGTCCGCGCCGAGTTCCTCAACTCCACCCAGGACGCGGGCGAG
>NZ_PSUC01000213.1:0-1475 GCF_002931635.1 Rathayibacter sp. AY2B7
GTCGACGACGAAGTCGTCCCCGACCGGGCCGGCGGCGAGCACTCCCCCGACGAGCGCGGCGCGCTCGCGCATGCCGACCAGTCCGTGGCCCTCGCCCGGCAGGGAGTCGCGCTCGACGTCGGCGCACCGGGCGTTGCGCACGGTCAGGGCGAGCTCGCCGCCGTCCTGGCGCAGGGCGATGTCGAGCGGCGAGCCCGGGCGGCCGTGGCGGAGAGCGTTCGTGGTCGCCTCCTGGGCGATCCGGTACAGGGCCAGACCGACGGCGCGCGGCACCGCCTCCAGGTCGACGGCGAGCGCGGCGCGGACGGGGGCTCCGGCTCCGCCCACGCTGTCGAGGAGGGCCGGCAGGTCGCGGGCGCCGGGCTGCGGGCCGTCGCTCTGCGAGTGCCGCAGCTGGGCGAGGAGCACGCGCACGTCGCCGAGGGCGTCCCGGGCGACGGAGGAGATGGTCAGCAGCGCGGCGTCGGTCTGCTCGGGGCTGGTGGCGCCGAGGTAGCGCGCGCCGTCCGCCTGCGCGATCACGACGGCGAGTGAGTGGGCGACGACGTCGTGCATGTCGCGGGCGATCCGGTTGCGCTCCTCCACGGTGTCGAGCTCGCGCTGCGCCCGGGCGCGCTCCTGCTCGGCCTGCGCGCGCAGGGTCTGGCCCTCACGCGCCCGGCGGACCGAGCGGGAGAGCAGTCCGATGGTCCAGGAGAGGCCGAGCGTCGCGAGGATCCCGCCGAAGGTGGCTCCGGCCGACAGGAGGCCGTCGTAGGCGCTCGCGACGAGGTCGAAGACGAGGACGAGGTAGACGACGGCGATCACGGCGCCGAGGACGGCCGACACCGCGCCCGCGATCCGCACCCGCCGCGTCTCCGACGCGCCGGCGCCGAAGAGGACGGCCAGGATGGCCAGATCCGCGGGTCCGGGAGCCAGGCTCGCGCTCATCTGCAGGGCGGCGCCGGCCCAGGCGATCGAGAGGGCGAGGACCGGGGACCGCCGGTGCAGCACCAGCGCGACCGCGAGCACGCCCGCGACCAGCAGCTGCATCGCGCCGTCCACCCCGGCGAACGGGAGGCCGGCGACGAGGAGGAGCACCAGCGCCTGACCACCGGCGACCCCCACCGCGAAGGGGTCCTGCGGCCCGGCGACCCGGGTCAGCAGCGCGTCGATCCGATCGCCCGCGAGGACCGGCGCCCGCAGCGCGTTGAGGTACACGAGGACCTTCGCCGCACCGAGCACGGAGGCGACCGCGAGGGCGACCAGGGCGAGGACCACGAACTCCACGCGCGCCGGGAGCCCGGACGGATCGAGCGGGCCGGAGAGGCCGAGCGCGACGGTGACGCCGCCGATCCCGGCGAGGATCAGGCCGCCCGCGAGCGCCAGGGCACGGGTCCAGGGGCCCACCCGGCGGGTCGTCTGCCAGAGGACGACCAGGCCGACGAGCACCCCGTCGACGGGGACGCCGCCGAGCAGGACGCCTCCGTCGGCGA
>NZ_PSUC01000214.1:0-1473 GCF_002931635.1 Rathayibacter sp. AY2B7
GGCGCTCATCGGGCCTGTTCCTTTCCGGCGGTCATGTAGTGCATGAGGTGCTCCTGGGTGGCGTCGGCGCGATCGATCTCGCCCGTGATCCGTCCCTCGGAGATGGTGTAGATGCGGTCGGCGAGGCCGATCAGCTCGGGCAGCTCGGACGAGATGACGACGACCGCCTTGCCCTGGGCCGCGAGCTCGTTGATGATCCCGTAGATCTCGTACTTGGCTCCCACGTCGATGCCGCGGGTGGGCTCGTCGAGGATCAGCACGTCGGGACCGGAGAAGATCCACTTCGAGAGGACGACCTTCTGCTGGTTGCCGCCGGAGAGCTTCCCCGTGACGGCCGAGACGGTCGGCGCCTTGATGTTCATCTTCGATCGGTACGAGTCGGCGACCTTGTACTCGCGGTGCTTGTCGATCACGCCGAGCCGGGCCAGGCGCGAGAGCGCGGCGGCCGAGACGTTGACGGTGATGTCGCCGATGAGGTTGAGCCCGTAGCGCTTGCGGTCCTCGGTCGCGTAGGCGAGGCCGTTGCGGATCGCCTCGTCGACGGTGCGGGTCTGGATCTCCTCGCCGTCCTTGTAGACGCGGCCGGAGATCCCGGTGCCGTAGCTCCTCCCGAAGATGCTCATCGCGAGCTCGGTGCGTCCGGCGCCCATCAGGCCCGCGAAGCCGACGATCTCGCCGGCGCGGACGGTGAAGGAGGCGTCGTCGACGACCACGCGGTTGATGTCGACCGGGTGGTGGACCGTCCAGTTCTCGACGCGCAGCTTCTCCTCGCCGATCTGCGGGTCGCGCGGCGGGAACATGCTGTTGAGGTCGCGGCCGACCATCGCGCGGATGATCCGGCTCTCGGACGCCTCCTCGCCGGCCATCGGGAAGCTCTCGATGGTGCGGCCGTCGCGGATGATCGTGACGGTGTCCGCGATGGCGCGGATCTCCTTCAGCTTGTGGCTGATGATGATGCAGGTGATGCCCTGCTTGCGGAGCTGGTCGATCAGGCCGAGCAGGTGGTCGCTGTCCTCGTCGTTGAGGGCGGCGGTGGGCTCGTCGAGGATGAGGAGCTTCACCTCCTTGGCGAGGGCCTTGGCGATCTCGACGAGCTGCTGCTTGCCGACGCCCAGCTCGAGGATCTTGGTCGCGGGGCTCTCGGCGAGGCCGACGCGGGCGAGCAGCTTGGCCGCCTCCGCGTTGGTCGCGTTCCAGTTGATGACGCCGCGGGTCGACTTCTCGTTGCCGAGGAAGATGTTCTCGGCGATGGAGAGGTAGGGGCTGAGGGCGAGCTCCTGGTGGATGATCACGATGCCGTCGGCCTCGCTGTCGTTGATCGACCGGTACTGCGCCTCCTCGCCCTCGAACTCGATGGTGCCCTCGAAGCTGCCGTACGGGTACACGCCGGAGAGGACTTTCATCAGGGTCGACTTGCCGGCGCCGTTCTCGCCGCAGATGGCGTGGACCTCGCCGGGCTGGACCGAGAGCGAG
>NZ_PSUC01000215.1:0-1447 GCF_002931635.1 Rathayibacter sp. AY2B7
GAGCAGGTCCGCAGCCGCATGATCGCCACGGCGCGCGACGTCGTCTCGAACCACGGCCTCACGGTGAGCTTCGCGCACCTGCCCATGGAGGAGTACATCCGCCTGGCCGGCGTGCCGCGCAGCTCCGTCTACCGGATCTGGAGCACGCGCGAGGAGTTCGTGGCCGACCTGGTCGGCGAGGTCTTCGTGCGGGACCGGTACGCGGAGGGCGCCGACCCCGAGGCCCAGCAGGAGATGCGCGAGGTCTACGAGCGCTCCACCGATCTGCTCTCCACGGCCGTCGGCCGCCGCCGGGTCGCCTGGGAGACCATCCGCATCGGCGCGCGGGCCAATGCCGAGTCGCTCCGCCGCTCCGCCGACTGGTCGTCGTACAACGCACTGCTCGCCTGCACCTTCTCGATGGAGGAGGGGCCTGCACGCGACGCCGTGCGCGCCACGGCGAAGCGGATCGAGGGCATGCTCACGCGCCGGATGCGCGACTTCTACGAGGAGACGCTGCAGGTCTTCGGCGGGACGATGCGCCCGGGGTTCACGACGCTCCAGCTCGCCCACCTCACCGCGATCGTGATCGACGGGCTCGCGCACCGCGGTCGGCTCCTCGACGACGACCTCGACGCTCCGGTGACCGCCCCCGGCCTCGACGGCGAGCCGGTCGAGTGGACCCTGGCGGCCTGGACGATCCGCTCGATCGTCGACGGGATGCTGGAGCCGGTCGCGGAGGACTGAGCGGACCCCGCGACCCGGATCACTCGTCCGGTTCGGTGAACCCGTCGATCAGCAGCAGCACCGACACCACCGCCAGCGACGGCCCCTCGGGATCGGCCGGGTCGAGCGGGCCGGTCACCAGCTCCGGTGCCGCGATGCGTGCGATGCACAGCCCCTCGATCAGGGCCGAGACGGCGGAGGCGAGAGCGTCGGAGCCGCGGCCCGGGCGCAGCCGGAGCCGCGCCTCGGCGAGGGTGTGCTCGTAGTACTTCGCCATGTTGTCGATGAAGTGCAGTTGGCGGGCGCGCAGCGCGGCTCCGATGGCGGTCCGCGCCGGCTCCTCGTGCGAGCCGACCGCGCCGGCGAGAGCGATGAAGTTGCGCCAGTGCTGCGAGGAGAAGACGTTGTCGACGTTCGCGTCGACGGCGACCCGGACGGAGGCGATCAGGGCCTCGCGGCACTGCTCCGGGGTCGGCTCGGGGTCGAGGCTGCGGTGGAGGTGGGAGTTCCCGGCCCGCAGGGACGGCTCGTCGAGCCGGGTGGCGAGGACCCGCTCCGGGATCGCGGCGATCAGCTCGTCGTAGAACGACTGGCGGGTGGGCCAGATCCGGTACACGGTGCTGCGCGGAACACCCGCCGAGCGGATGACGTCCTCGAGGGGCAGATGGGCGACTCCGACGCGCAGCCCCTCGGCGCGGACGACAGCGAGAGCGGCGTCCAGCAGGCGGGTGCGGACCTGCTC
>NZ_PSUC01000216.1:0-1424 GCF_002931635.1 Rathayibacter sp. AY2B7
CGACCTGATCTCCGACGAGGTCTTCTTCGACGGCGACGCGCTCGGACCGCTCACGGTGCAGGCGTTCCTCGACGCCCGTGTCCCCGACTGCGCGGGCGGGCCGGTGCCGTGCCTGCGCGACTACGCCGAGGACACCGCGGCGATCACGGCCGACGAGCAGTGCGACGCGCTGCCCGCCGGACGCGACGTCCCGGCCGCGGAGATCATCACCTCGGTCGCCGGCGCGTGCGACGTGAATCCGGCTGTCCTCCTGGTGCTGCTGCAGAAGGAGCAGTCGCTCGTGACCGATCCGGAGCCGAGCGAGCGGCAGTTCCGCAGTGCCACGGGCTACGGCTGCCCGGACACCGCCGATTGCGACACGGACTCCTACGGCTTCGCCGCGCAGGTGTACGGAGCGGCGTGGCAGTTCCAGCGCTACCGGAACCCGGACAGCAGCTTCGACTGGTTTCCGGTCGGCGCGGCCGGCGACGTCCGCTACTCCCCGGACGAGTCCTGCGGCACCGCCCCGGTGACGATCGCCAACGCGGCCACGGCGGGTCTCTACTACTACACGCCGTACCAGCCGAACGCGGCGGCGCTCGCGAACCTCTACGGCGAGGGCGACGACTGCTCGGCCTACGGGAACCGGAACTTCTGGCGCATCTTCAGCACCTGGTTCGGCGACCCCCGCGGCTGAGCCGATCGTCTCGAGCAGGCTCGGCATGACGGACGTCAGGCGGCGACGGGAGCCTTCGGGCGAAGGCGCTTCACGGAGACGCCGGCCAGCTCGCCGAGCTCGGCCATGCTCGCGGCGCCGTGCCGCCGGGCCGCGTGCACGACGATCGCGGCGCACGCCTCGGCGTCGGCCGACGCGTCGTGGTGGCGGAAGTCCTCGAAGCCCGCGGCCATGGCGACGACGGGGAGGCGGTAGGAGTCGAGCTCGTACGTCTTGCGGGCGAGCTGGAGCGAGCAGAGGTAGTCGTACTCGGGGTGCTCGAGGGAGGTCGCCGCGCAGGCCGCGCGGATGACGCCCATGTCGAAGCCGGCGTTGTGCGCGACGAACACGTCCTCGCCGGCGAAGGCCGCGAGGTCGGCGAACTGGTCGACCCAGGAGGCGGCGGCGTGCACGTCGTGCTTGCGGATGCCGTGGATCCGCGTGTTCCACTCGAGGAAGTCGTCGTACCCCAGCGGCGGGCGGATGAGCCAGCCGGCGCGGTCGACGACGCGGCCGTCGCGGACCTTCACGAGCCCGACGGAGCAGGCGGAGGCTCCGTGCGAGTTGGCGGTCTCGAAGTCGATGGCGGTGAAGTCGATGGGCACGCTCCAGCCTCTCACGCACCTCCGACGCCGCCGGGCAGGCGGACCACCATGTCGGCGCGGCCGCGGCCCGCCTCGCCCTCGAGCCCGAACTGCACGTCGAAGTCGACCCGCTGGGTGAGCCCGGC
>NZ_PSUC01000217.1:0-1386 GCF_002931635.1 Rathayibacter sp. AY2B7
CGGGCGACTCCCGCGGCCCCGGCCGGAAGGATCTCGGCTGCTCGACCGTGAGCACGTCGGCCGGGATCGACGTCTCGCGTCTGGCCGGCACCGACCGCCAGGGCACCGCCGTCGAGATCTCGAAGGCCGTCTTCGGCCCGAACGTCCCCGTCGTCTACATCGCGACCGGCGCGAACTTCCCCGACGCGCTGAGCGCCGCCCCGGCCGCGGCCAAGCAGAAGGGTCCGCTGCTCCTGGTCGACCGCGACGGCATGTCGCAGCCCGTCCGCGACGAGCTCGACCGCCTGAAGCCCGCGAAGATCGTCGTCGTCGGATCGGAGCTCAGCGTCGGCAAGGGCGTGTACGACCAGCTCCGCGGCTACACCTCGTCGATCCAGCGGCTCGGCGGGACCGACCGCTACGACACCTCGAGGAAGATCATCCAGTACGCCTTCTCGGGCGGTTCGTCGCGCGCCTGGCTGGCGACCGGCGAGAAGTTCCCGGACGCGCTCGGCGCGAGCGCCGCAGCCGGCTCGGTGAACGCTCCCGTCGTCCTGGTCAACGGCACCGGGAGCACGGCGGACGCCGTGACGAAGAGCATCCTCTCGGGGCTCAAGGTGCAGAACCTCACCATCGCGGGCAGCCCCCTGTCGGTGAGCGAGGGGATCAAGAACTCGCTTCCGGTGCCGACGATCACCCGCATCGGCGGAGTCGACCGCTACGACACCTCGGAGCAGCTGAACCGGGCAGCCTTCTCGAGGGCGAAGACCGTGTTCCTGGCGACGGGCGAGAACTTCCCCGACGCCCTCGCCGGAGCCACGGCGGCGGGCTACTCGAACAGCCCGCTCTTCGCCGTGCCGACGAACTGCGTGCCTCGCGCCGTCCTGACCGACATCGCGAAGTCGGGAGCTCAGCGGGTCGTCCTCCTCGGCGGTCCCACCACCCTCTCGGAGGACGTCGCGCGGCTCACCCCCTGCGGCTGATCGCCCGCGACCCCGCCACTAGCGTGGAGGGATGACCCCGACCGCACCGTCCCCGACCGGCCTCCGACGCCGGCGGGGCGGTGCGGTCGTCGTCGTCGCGGCGCTGGTGGCGCTCCTGCTGGGAGGCTCCGTCGACGGTACGCGCCTCGCAGCAGTGCCGTCCGAGCCGCAGACCGTCCGGCTGTGGACCTTCCTCCAGCCGGGCCCCGTCGCGGCCGACTTCGACCCGGGCGACCTGATCTCCGACGAGGTCTTCTTCGACGGCGACGCGCTCGGACCGCTCACGGTGCAGGCGTTCCTCGACGCCCGTGTCCCCGACTGCGCGGGCGGTCGGTGCCGGCCAGACGCGAGACGTCGATCCCGGCCGACGTGCTCACGGTCGAGCAGCCGAGATCCTTCCGGCCGGGGCCGCGGGAGTCGCCCG
>NZ_PSUC01000218.1:0-1312 GCF_002931635.1 Rathayibacter sp. AY2B7
CCGTGGTCTCCCTCCTGAGCACGCTCCCCGCCCCGGACACCGAGGCGCCGCCGCCCAGCGCCGGCCGACCCCGCCGCCACCGCCGCGACCTGGCCCCGTACCTCTACCTCTCCCCCACGGCGATCGTGATGATCGTCCTGATGCTCGTCCCGGTCCTCATGGTGATCGGGTACTCCTTCTTCGACAACGTGATCACGAACCCGAAGCCCGTCTTCGTGGGACTCGCGAACTACGCGGAGGTCCTGGGAGACCCGGGATTCGTGAAGGCCACCGGCAACACGATCGTCTTCGTCGGCGCGAGCGTCGCCGCGCACCTGGTCCTCGGGCTCGGGTTCGCGATGCTGCTGAACTCTCCGCTGGTCCCGACCGTGGCGAAGTCGCTGTTCCGGGTCGTCTACGTCCTGCCGTGGCTGTTCACCGTCGCGATCATCGCGGTGCTGTGGCGGCTCCTGCTCAACCCGAACGGCGTAGTCAACTACGCGCTGATCTCCCTCGGCCTGACGGACAAGGGCGTCGATCGGCCCGCCGCCGGTCGTCATCCAGATCAGCGCGAACTGCTGCGAGGTCCAGATGATGTCCAGGACCGACATGCTGATGATGATCGGCTTGAGCTGCGGGACCGTGACGTTCCAGAACCGCTGCCAGGCGCTCGCCCCGTCCACCTTCGCCGCCTCGTAGAGGTCGTGCGGAATGCCCTGCAGACCCGCGAGCAGCGTGATCATGTAGAAGGAGTAGCCCGCCCAGATGTTGATCACGGTCACGGAGAGCAGCGCGGTCGCCGGCGAGGCGAGCCACTCGACGCCCTTGTCCGTCAGGCCGAGGGAGATCAGCGCGTAGTTGACTACGCCGTTCGGGTTGAGCAGGAGCCGCCACAGCACCGCGATGATCGCGACGGTGAACAGCCACGGCAGGACGTAGACGACCCGGAACAGCGACTTCGCCACGGTCGGGACCAGCGGAGAGTTCAGCAGCATCGCGAACCCGAGCCCGAGGACCAGGTGCGCGGCGACGCTCGCGCCGACGAAGACGATCGTGTTGCCGGTGGCCTTCACGAATCCCGGGTCTCCCAGGACCTCCGCGTAGTTCGCGAGTCCCACGAAGACGGGCTTCGGGTTCGTGATCACGTTGTCGAAGAAGGAGTACCCGATGACCATGAGGACCGGGACGAGCATCAGGACGATCATCACGATCGCCGTGGGGGAGAGGTAGAGGTACGGGGCCAGGTCGCGGCGGTGGCGGCGGGGTCGGCCGGCGCTGGGCGGCGGCGCCTCGGTGTCCGGGGCGGGGAGCGTGCTCAGGAGGGAGACCACGG
>NZ_PSUC01000219.1:0-1174 GCF_002931635.1 Rathayibacter sp. AY2B7
GACGTCGCCAGCCAGCACGAGGTGGACGGGGCCTTCGCGGCGCTCCGCACCTCCAACGCCCCGGGTCTGGCCAAGGGGCTCTCGGCCCAGACCCTCGAGGCCGTCACCGCACTGCTGGGCCCCGTCGGCCTCTCGGCGGCCGAGCTCGCCACCCGCCTCGACATCTCGCGGGTGACGGCCCGCCGCTACCTCGAGCACCTCGCCGACTCCGGAGTGGCGGACCGCGCGCCCCGCTACGGCTCCCCCGGCCGCCCGGAGCTGGAGTACCGCCGCCGCTGAGCGCGCGTCAGGCGGCCCGCAGTGCAGCGGCGATCTCCTCCTCGATCAGGTCGTGGTTGATCGCCGCGCCCACGCGCAGCCCGTCGGCGGACGAGGCGACGACCTGCGCCATCGGCTCGACCAGCGAGCCCGCGGCGAAGACCCCGGCGACGCCGGTCCGGCCCATCGGATCGACGGCGAGGTGCCGCGCGACTCCCGACGGGTGGTCGGCGAGCTCGAGGCCGAGCCCCTCGGGGAGCCGCCCCTCGACCCGCGGGCCGACGACGAGCGCGTCGAGCTCGTGCCGCCGACCGTCGATCACCACGCCGACCAGGCGGTCGTCCTCGACGAGGACCTTCTCGACGCGACCCGGCACGAGAGCGATCCCGCGGGCGGCCAGCGCCGCCGCCTCGTCGCCGGCGGGCGCGGGTGCGCCGTGGAGCAGGATCGACGTCCGGTCGCTGAGCTGCCGGAACATCTGCGCCTGGTGCCCGGCGAACGAGCTGCCGAGCACGCCGATCCGCCGGCCGCGCACCTCGAAGCCGTGGCAGTAGGGGCAGTGCAGGACGTCCCGTCCCCAGCGGGCGCCGAGCCCGGGGATCTCCGGCAGCAGGTCGCGGACGCCGGTCGCGAGCAGGAGGCGGCGCGCGCGGAGGACCGTGCCGTCGGCGAGGGTCGCGGTCACGCCCTCCGGTCCCGCGGACGCGCGGACCGCCTCGCCCTCGACCACCCGGGCCCCGTAGCCCTCGGCCTCGGCGCGCGCCAGGCGCACCAGCTCCGTGGGCGGGACGCCGTCGCGGGTCAGCACGTTGTGGGCACCGGGCGAGGGTGCGTTGCGCGGGGGTCCGCCGTCGACGACGAGGACGTCGCGGAGACTGCGGCCGAGGGCGGTGGCGGCGGCGAGGCCGGCGAAGGA
>NZ_PSUC01000022.1:0-36344 GCF_002931635.1 Rathayibacter sp. AY2B7
TACTACCCCCGACAGCAGTGCGCTGACCGAGCGGTTCGCCGCCTCCCGTGCCGCGTCGCGCTCCCTCCGCAGTGCGACCACCGACCTCAAGAACCGGAGGCCGGGCTCGTCCATGTCGATCAGCTGGTCGCCGTCCGGCGACTTGACGACCGTGCCGACCGGGACGGGGAGCTCCATGAGCTCGCCGTTCCCGCCCGCGCGGTGGTCGCCCATGCCGGGACCGCCGTTCTCGGAGCTGCGGTGCGGGTGGCGGTGGTAGGCGAGCAGCGTCGTCGTCTGCGGGTCGGCGACGAGGACGATGTCGCCCCCGTGCCCGCCGTTGCCGCCGTCGGGGCCGGCGAGCGGCTTGAACTTCTCGCGACGGACGGAGACGCAGCCGTTGCCGCCGTGGCCGGCACGCAGATGCAGCGTGACGTTGTCGACGAAGGTGACCATGGTGTGAATCCGTCCGTGAGTGCGTGCGGCGCCGGGATGCCGGCGCCGGGGGGCTGTGCCCCGGTAAACGCGCAAGGGGCGAGCCGAAGCCCGCCCCTTGCGTCCTGTGCCTGTGCGGCCGAGGAGGTCGACCCTACTGGGCGGCCGCCACGATGTTGACGACCTTGCGGCCGCCCTTGCTGCCGAACTCGACAGCGCCCGCCGAGAGGGCGAACAGAGTGTCGTCGCCACCGCGTCCGACGTTCGCGCCGGGGTGGAAGTGCGTGCCGCGCTGGCGGACGATGATCTCGCCCGCGTTCACGACCTGGCCGCCGAAGCGCTTGACGCCGAGACGCTGCGCGTTCGAGTCGCGACCGTTGCGAGTGGAGCTCGCGCCCTTCTTGTGTGCCATTTCTCATCTCCTCGAGACCGGGGGGCCGCAGCCCCGTGCTGTTGCCCTGCAGGGCGATGGCTCGCTCCGCAGGTCAGCTCAATTCCTTTGCAGGACTACTTGATGCCAGTGACCTTGACGCGCGTGAGGTCCTGACGGTGCCCCTGGCGCTTCTTGTAACCGGTCTTGTTCTTGAACTTCTGGATGATGATCTTCGGACCGCGGAGGTCCTCGAGCACCTCGGCGGTGACGGTGACGCCCGCGAGGGTCGCCGCGTCCGAGGTGATCGACTCACCGTCGACGAGCAGCACGGCAGGAAGCTGCACGGTGCCGTTCTCGTCGGCCTTGACGCGGTCCATCGTCACGATGGTGCCGACCTCGACCTTCTCCTGCCGACCGCCGGCGCGCACAACTGCGTAAACCACTTCTCGTACCTGTTTCTCGTCTGGACGGAGCGGAGGCCTCGTCCGGGGCTTGTAGGGACGGGGCTGAGCCCCGGTCTTCCGGTTCGTACCCGTCTCCTCACGACACGAGGGAACCGGCACCGCGGCCCGCGCCCCGTGAGGGGCGGAGCGACAACGGAAATCTGCGTGAGCACATGGATCGCGCCACACCAACGGTCAAGAGTACGGGATCCGCGCTCCACGGTCAAACGCACACGACTACGAAGCCGTGTCCGCCCGACCGGCGACCCCGTCACGATAGTCGAGGCGGAGGCGGGTGGACGGACGGCGCGCCGCCTACGATCGGGGAATGGCCATCCTCGTCGACGCCGCGCGCTGGCCGGCGCACGGCCGGCTGTGGGCGCACCTCGTGAGCGACGTCTCGCTCGAGGAGCTCCACGACTTCGCGCGCCGTCTCGGCGTGCCTGAGCGCGGCTTCGACCTGGACCACTACGACGTGCCCGAGGAGCGGATCGACGAGCTCGTCGCCGCGGGCGCGGTCCCCGTCGGCGCGCGGGAGCTGGTCGAGCGGCTGAGGCGGAGCGGGCTTCGCATCCGCGGTCGCGACCGGGACGCCGAGAGGGCCCGGCGCCGGCTCTCGCCGGGCACCGGGCCCTCCTGACACCGGGTCGCGCTACTGGTCGGCGCGGCGCGGGGTCTGCTCGGGGATGACCGCGACTCCGGTGAGCGCGGCCGTCGTGACGCGCCGGCTCTTCGCACGGCCCTGGCCGGGCTGCTTCGGGGCCGGCAGAGCGTCGAGCACGGAGTCGAGCAGGTGCTCGGCGACCTCGCTGCGGACGCGGCGCGGAGGCGTGACCGGCGCGATCGGGATGTCGAGGATCGGCGCGGCAGCTGCCGGCTCGATCTCCTTCTCGACCGGGGTCTCGACGGGAGCCGACTCGACGGTCGCCGTCTCGGCGGCCTCCTGGCGCGGCTCGCGGTCCCGGCTGCGACGACGGCGCTCGCCCCGGGCGGGACGCTCGCCGCGACGGCTCGGCTCGGACGGCTGCTCCTCGGGTGCCGCCGCGGACTCCTCCGGCGCCTGGGCCTCGACGGTCTCGGCGGCGTCCTCGACCAGCGCGGCCGCCTCCTCCGCCGCCTGGCGCACGGCCTGGGGGTGGATGGTGCTGGCCGCGATCTGCGCGAGCGCGTTCTTCGCGTCGTCCGTGATGGCGTGGGTGCTGACCGGCTTGGCCGCCGGCGCGCCCTGCCCGTTCTGCCCGCCGTTCGAGCGCCCGGAGGTGGCGGGCTGCTGCTCGCCGCCCTTGCCCCGGCGGCGCTGCTCCTGCTGCGGAGCGGCGGTCGACCGGTGCTTGAGCACGGGGTCGTGGTGGACGATGACGCCGCGCCCGGCGCAGATCTCGCAGTTCTCGCTGAAGGTCTCGAGCAGGCCCAGGCCCAGCTTCTTGCGGGTCATCTGCACGAGGCCGAGCGAGGTGACCTCGGCGACCTGGTGCTTCGTCCGGTCGCGGCTCAGGCACTCGACCAGGCGGCGGAGCACGAGGTCGCGGTTGGACTCGAGCACCATGTCGATGAAGTCGACGACGATGATGCCGCCGATGTCGCGCAGGCGCAGCTGGCGGACGATCTCCTCGGCCGCCTCCAGGTTGTTCTTCGTGACCGTCTCCTCGAGGTTCCCGCCCGAGCCGACGAACTTGCCGGTGTTGACGTCGACCACCGTCATCGCCTCGGTGCGGTCGATCACGAGCGAGCCGCCGCTGGGCAGCCACACCTTGCGCTCCAGCGCCTTCTCGATCTGCTCCGTGATGCGGAACTCGTCGAACGCGTCCTTCTCGCCGGTGTAGACCTCGACGCGCTCGAGCAGATCGGGGGCGACCTGGCTGAGGTAGAGCTCGATGGTCTCGCGGGCGTCGTCGCCGGCGATGACCATCTTCTCGAAGTCCTCGTTGAAGACGTCGCGGACGATCTTGATCAGCAGGTCCGGCTCGCTGTGCAGGAGAGCGGGAGCCTGCCCGGTCGCGGCCTTCGCGCTGAGAGCCGTCCACTGCGCGGTCAGGCGCTCGACGTCGACGGTCAGCTGCTCCTCCGTGGCGCCCTCGGCCGCGGTCCGGACGATGACGCCCACGTTCTCGGGCAGCACCTCCTTGAGGATCTTCTTCAGGCGGGCGCGCTCGGTGTCCGGGAGCTTGCGCGAGATGCCGTTCATCGAGCCGTTGGGCACGTAGACGAGGTAGCGGCCGGGGAGCGAGATCTGGCTCGTGAGACGGGCGCCCTTGTGGCCGACGGGGTCCTTCGTGACCTGGACGAGGACCCGGTCGCCGGGCTTGAGCGCGAGCTCGATCCGGCGGGGGCCGCCGGCGTTGTTCGCGGCGTCCCAGTCGACCTCGCCCGAGTAGAGCACGGCGTTGCGCCCGCGTCCGATGTCGACGAAGGCGGCCTCCATGCTCGGGAGGACGTTCTGCACGCGGCCGAGGTAGACGTTGCCGATGAGCGACGCCTCCTGCGAGCGGGCGACGTAGTGCTCGGCGAGGACGCCGTCCTCGAGCACGCCGATGCGGATGCTGTCCTCCTTCGAGCGGACGACCATGACGCGGTCGACGGCCTCCCGGCGGGCGAGGAACTCGGACTCGGTGACGACCGTGCGGCGCCGGCCGGCGTCGCGGCCGTCGCGGCGGCGCTGCTTCTTGGCCTCGAGGCGGGTCGAGCCCTTGATGCGCTGCGGCTCGGTGATGAGCTCGGGCTCGCGGGCCTCGCGCTGCTCGCGCGGCTGGCGGACCCGGACGACGGTGTTCTCGGGGTCGTCGGAGCCGGACCTCTCGCTCTCGCCGCTGCGGCGGCGCGAGCGGCGGCGGACGGAGCCCTGCTCCTCGGCCGGGCTCTCGCGCTCCTCCTGGACGCCCAGCGGCGCACCGCGGGGAGGCAGCGGAGCCAGCTCGACGTAGTCGGGCAGGACCGGCGCCTGGAACAGCAGCGACGGGCTCGGCAGTGCGGGCCGTCGCGGCTCCTCCTGCTCGGCGCCCGGGATCTGCGGGAGGGCGTTGAAGAACACCGCGCCCGTCGACGTCGACGGCTCGGCCGCCTCCGCGGCGCTCCCGGTCTCGGGCAGCTCGGTGCCCTCGGCTCCGGTCTGGTCGGTCTCGTTGCTGTCGATGATCGTCTCCCCTGTCGCTGGCGCGCTCGACTCGGTCCGCCGGGTCGCCCGACGGCCACCGAAGAGGCGGCTGATCTTCCTGGCCCCGCTGCGGGGCCCGTCGCGGTCCGGATCGGATCCGCTCGTACTGTTGTCTTCCACCATTCCTGGTGCACTCCTCGGCCGGGTCGTCCGCCGCGTCGTCTTCCCGGATGCTTCTCTCGTGCGAGGGGCCTCGGCCCGCCGCGAATCCTTCCGCTCCCCCGGTCCCGTCGCGCTCGTGGCGCGGGACTCCGGTTGCAGCTGCACTCTCGGAACTGACTATCCGACACGCGCTCCTCCGCGGTGCGACCTGCGGTCGACTCCCGGCGGAGCGGAGATCCGGCGCGTCCATTCGCGGAACGCTGTCGATCTCCTGTGGCCCGGTGCTCGCCCGGTAAACCTTCTTCGCGTCGATGCGGGGTCCCCCGGACCGACGGCTCCGATTATCGCACGCATTCCCAGAGGCGCCGATCCGGCGCGTGCCATAATCCCCCGGTGTCCAGCGATCCCGGGGTGCGCGACGCCCCCACCCAGCAGCGCCCCGTCCTCTTCGCCGTCCTGCTGATCGTCCTCGGCGTGATCGGCTGGACCGCCGCCTTCGCTCTCACGAACGACAAGTTCGCCGCTCTCGAGAACCCCGATGCGGGCCTCGGCTGCGATTTCAGCCTGCTCGTGCAGTGCAGTGCGAACCTGAACTCGGCACAGGGCGCGGTCTTCGGCTTCCCGAACCCCCTCATCGGCCTGGCGGCCTGGATCGCGCCGATCGTGGTGGGGCTGGGCCTGCTCGCGGGCGCCCGGTTCGACCGGTGGTTCTGGGCGGCCTTCAACGTCGGCTTCCTGCTGGCCCTGGTGTTCGTGGGCTGGCTCATCGCGACGAGCGTCTTCGCGCTCGGAACGCTCTGCCCCTGGTGCATGCTCACCTGGGCCGTCGTCATCCCGGGCTTCTGGCTGGTGACGCTGCGCAACCTCAGTGAGGGCGTGTTCCCCGTCCCCGCCGGGGTGCGCCGCTTCGCCGGTGCCGCCTACGGCTGGGTCCCGTTCATCACGCTGCTCTGCTACCTGCTCATCGCGGTGATCGCGCAGGTGAGGCTGAACGTGCTCGCCTACCTCTGACGGACGGCGTCAGAGGCAGGCGGCCGAGCGGCTCAGGCGAACCAGAGGCCGAGCTCGCGCGCGGCCGACTCCTCGGAGTCGGACCCGTGCACGAGGTTCTGCTGGACCTTGAGGCCCCAGTCGCGGCCGAGGTCGCCGCGGATGGTGCCGGGAGCGGCCGTGGTCGGGTCGGTGGTGCCGGCGAGGGCGCGGAAGCCCTCGATCACGCGGTCGCCCGCGATGCGCAGGGCGACGATCGGGCCGCTCTCCATGAACTCGACGAGCGGCTCGTAGAAGGGCTTGCCCTCGTGCTCGGCGTAGTGGGCGGCGAGCAGCTCGCGGTCGGCCTCGACGAGCTTCACGTCGACGAGGGAGTAGCCCTTCGCCTCGATGCGGCGGAGGATCTCGCCGGTGAGATTGCGGGCGACGCCGTCGGGCTTGACGAGGACGAGGGTCTCCTGGGTGGCCATGGTTCAGCGGTCTCCTTCGGTGGGGTCGGTGGGCTCCGCCGCCCGGCGCGTCTGAGCGTCGAGGCGGGTGCCGGTCACCATGCAGTACGTCCACAGCGCCACGAAGGCGGCGCCGATCACGTACATGATCGGGACCAGCAGGCCCGAGGCCACGATAACGAACTGGAGCACCCAGCCGATGCGGAAGCCGACCGGCCGGTTCAGCAGGCCCAGAGTGGCGACGAGCGCGAGGCAGACCACCGCTCCCCCGACCAGCACGACCACGGGGTCGGCCGCCTTCAGGCCGAAGGCCACCAGGGTGGCGAGGAAGACGATGACCGCCTCGAAGCCGAGCACGATCGAGCCGAGGCTCTCCCGGACGGTCCGCGAGCGCCGCGGGCGTCCGGCCCTCACGCGCCCAGCCAGTTCTCGTCGCGGGCCGCGGTGATCGTGCGGCCGACGAGGGTGATCGAGCCCGTGACCAGCAGAGCGCCCTTGTCGGTGCGCGCCGCGAGGACGCGTCCGGCCGTCAGAGCACCCAGCGGGTCGTCGGCGACGCGGACCGCCTCCTCCGGGAACACGGTGCGGGCGAGCGCGGCGAGCTCCTCGGCGGGCATCGCCCGATCGCTCGGCGCCGTGGTCACGATCAGCTCGTCCACCACGGGCCGGAGCTCCCGGAGGATCCCCTCGGCGTCCTTCTCGGCCAGCACGCCGAGGACGGCCGTCACGCGGTCGAAGTCGAAGTAGCGCCCGAGAGCGGCGGCGAGGGACGCGGCACCGTGCGGGTTGTGCGCCGCGTCGACGACGGTGCGCGGAGCGAGTCCGACGAGCTGCAGGCGGCCCGGGGAGGTCGCGGCGGCGAAGCCCTCGTCGAGGACGTCGCCGGTGAGCTCCTGCGTCCCGCCTCCCAGGAAGGTCTCGACCGCGGCGACGGCCACGGCGGCGTTCTCGGCCTGGTGGTCGCCGAAGAACGGCAGCAGCAGCTGCTCGTACGTGGTGACGAGTCCCCGGACGGTGACGACCTGGCCGCCGACGGCGACGGTCGTCGACTCGACGTCGAACTCCGCCCCCTCGACGACGATCGTCGACTCGGTGGCCTCGGCCGCGTGCCGCAGCACCGCCTCCGCCTCCGGGACCTGCCTCGCGGAGACCACCGAGGCGAGCGGCTTGACGATGCCCGACTTGGTGCGCGCGATCTCCTCGATCGTCGAGCCGAGGCGGTCGGTGTGGTCGAGGGCGATCGGCGTGAAGACGGCGACCTGCGCGTCGGCGACGTTCGTCGAGTCCCACTCGCCGCCCATCCCCACCTCGACGACGGCCACATCGACCGGTGCGTCGGCGAAGGCCGCGTAGGCCAGGACGGTGATCGCCTCGAAGAAGGACAGCGGCGTCTCGCCCTGCTCGGCCAGCTCGGCGTCGGTCATCCGCAGGTACGGCTCGACGTCCTGCCAGTTGTCGGCGAGGCTCCGGTCCGAGATCGGCTCTCCGTCGATGACGATGCGCTCGTTGAAGCGCTCGAGGTGCGGACTGGTGAACAGGCCCACCCGCAGCCCGTGAGCGCGCAGCAGGCTCTCGATCATCCGGCTGGTCGAGGTCTTGCCGTTGGTTCCGGCGATCTGGATCACCGGGTAGGCGCGCTGCGGGTCCCCGAGGATCTCGACGGCGCGCCGGGTCGGTGCGAGGCGCGGGCGGATGCTCGCCTCGCCCAGGCGCTCCAGCAGCGCGGCGTAGACGGCGTCGGCGGCCGCGCGGTCGGCGTCGGCGGGCTCGAACAGATCAGACATCGGCGGCCTCGACCTTCTCGACGCGGATGATGGCGGTGCCCGCGGGGCCGACGGCGATCGCGCCCTCGCCGCCCTCGAGCGCCGTGGTGAGCGGAGTGAACGCGCAGCCGGTCGCGAGGGTCTCCTCCGCGATCCAGAGCGCGTGCGGCTCGAGCGCCCGCAGGCTCGGCTCGTCGAGCACGACCTCCAGGACGATCCGGTCGCTGACCTCGAACCCGGCCGCCTTGCGGGCGTCCTGCACCGCGCGGATGAGGTCGCGGGCGAGCCCCTCCGCTTCGAGCTCGGGGGTGGTCGCCGTGTCGAGGAGCACGAAGCCCCCGCGCGGGAGCAGGGCGATGGCGCGGTCGTCGCCGGCCGAGCCGCCGACCTCGAGCGTGAGCTCGTACTCGCCCTCGACCAGCTCGACGCCGCCGGCGGTGACGACGCCGTCCGTCTCGCTCCAGTCGCCGGCCTTGGCGGCCCTGATCACGGTCTGCACGCCCTTGCCCAGCCGGGGCCCGGCGGCACGCGCGTTGACCGCGAGACGGGAGGTGACGCCGTAGTCGGCGGCGCTGGAGTCGACCAGCGGCACCAGCGACACCTCCTTCACGTTCAGCTCGTCGCGGAGGATCGCCTCGAACGGCGCGAGCTCGGCGGCGTCCGCGACCACCACGGTCAGGCGCGCGAGCGGCAGGCGGACGCGGAGCCCGGCCTGCTTGCGGAGGGAGAGCGCGGTGGACGAGATGCCGCGGACCGCGTCCATCGCGTGCACGAGCGCCGCGTCGGCGGGGAACTCGTCCGCCTCCGGCCAGTCGGTGAGGTGGACGCTGCGGCCGCCGGTCAGGCCCTGCCAGATCTGCTCCGTGACGAGCGGCAGGAGCGGGGCGGCGACGCGGCACACGGTCTCGAGGACCGTGTAGAGCGTGTCGAACGCCTCCGATCCGCGGCCGTCCTCGTCGACGCCCTGCCAGAAGCGGTCGCGGGAGCGGCGCACGTACCAGTTCGTGAGCACGTCGCTGAAGTCGCGGAGCGCGGCGGCCGCGAGCGTGGAATCCAGCGCCTCGAGCCGACCGGTCACGGTCTCGACCAGATCGCGGGTCTTGGCCAGCAGGTAGCGGTCGAGGACGTCCTCGGAGCCGGTGCGTCTGGTCGCCTCGTAGCCGCCGCCCGCCGAGGCGTTGGCGTAGAGGGAGAAGAAGTACCAGGTGCTCCACAGCGGCAGCAGCACCTGGCGGACGCCCTCGCGGATGCCCTCCTCCGTCACGACGAGGTTGCCGCCCCGGAGGACCGGGCTCGACATCAGGAACCAGCGCATGGCGTCGGAGCCGTCGCGGTCGAAGACCTCGGCCACGTCCGGGTAGTTGCGCAGCGACTTGGACATCTTCTGCCCGTCGTTGCCCAGCACGATGCCGTGGCTGACCACGTTGCGGAACGCCGGGCGGTCGAAGAGCGCGGTGGAGAGCACGTGCAGCGTGTAGAACCAGCCGCGCGTCTGCCCGATGTACTCGACGATGAAGTCCGCCGGGTTGTGGGTGTCGAACCAGTCGGCGTTCTCGAACGGGTAGTGCACCTGGGCGAAGGGCATCGATCCGGAGTCGAACCAGACGTCGAGGACGTCGCTGATCCGGCGCATCGTCGAGCGCCCGGTCGGGTCGTCGGGGTTCGGGCGGGTCAGCTCGTCGATGAACGGCCGGTGCAGGTCGTCCGGGCGCACGCCGAAGTCGCGCTCCAGCTCGTCCAGCGAGCCGTAGACGTCGATCCGCGGGTACTCCGGGTCGTCGCTCTTCCACACCGGGATCGGCGAGCCGAAGTAGCGGTTGCGGCTGATGGACCAGTCGCGCGCGCCCGAGAGCCACTTGCCGAACTGGCCGTCCTTGACGTTCTCGGGGACCCAGGTGATCTCCTGGTTGAGCTCCTCCATGCGGTCGCGGATCGCGGTGACGCGGACGAACCAGCTCGAGACCGCCTTGTAGATCAGCGGGTTGCGGCAGCGCCAGCAGTGCGGGTACGAGTGCTCGTAGCTCGCCTGGCGGAGCAGCCGGTGGCCCGCGCGCAGGAGCTGCGTGAGGGGCTTGTTCGCGTCGAAGACCTGGAGGCCGGCGACCTCGCTGATCTGCGGCAGGAAGCGGCCGCCGTCGTCGACCGAGATGATGACGGGGATGCCCGCCGCCTCGCAGACCTTCTGGTCGTCCTCGCCGTAGGCGGGCGCCTGGTGCACGATGCCGGTGCCCTCGCTGGTGGTCACGTAGTCGGCGACGAGGATGCGCCACGCGTTCTGCGTGCCCCAGGCCTCGGTGTCCGCGTAGTGGTCCCAGAGGCGGTCGTAGCTGATCCCCTCGAGCTCGGAGCCGCGGTGGGTGCGCGAGACGGCGGCCAGGGCCGACTCCGCGTCCGGATAGCCGAGGTCCTTCGCGTAGGCGCCGACCTGGTCGATGGCGAGCAGGTACTCGGCCGAGAGCTCGCGCTCCTCGGGCTCGCCCCTGCCGTCGGCCGCGCCGTTCGGGCCGGCGGGGACGACGGCGTACTCGATGTCGGACCCGACGGCGAGCGCGAGGTTCGTCGGCAGCGTCCACGGCGTCGTCGTCCACGCGAGAGCGCGGACCGCCGTCAGCTGGAGCGCCTCCGCCGTCTCGCCGACCAGCGGGAAGGTGACGGTGACCGTCTGGTCCTGGCGCATCTTGTAGACGTCGTCGTCCATCCGCAGCTCGTGGTTCGAGAGCGGCGTCTGGTCGCGCCAGCAGTACGGCAGCACGCGGTGGCCCTCGTAGGCGAGGCCCTTGTCGTAGAGCTGCTTGAACGCCCAGATCACCGACTCCATGAAGGTGGGGTCGAGCGTCTTGTAGTCATCGTCGAAGTCGACCCAGCGCGCCTGGCGGGTGACGTAGTCCTGCCACTCCCCGGTGTAGCGCAGCACCGACTCCTTCGCGGCGGCGTTGAAGGCCGCGACGCCCATCTCCTCGATCTGGGACTTGTCGGTGATGCCGAGCTGCCGCTCCGCCTCGAGCTCGGCGGGCAGGCCGTGGGTGTCCCAGCCGAAGCGGCGGTGCACCTGCCGTCCGCGCATCGTCTCGAAGCGGGGGAAGACGTCCTTGGCGTAGCCGGTGAGGAGGTGCCCGTAGTGCGGCAGGCCGTTGGCGAACGGCGGGCCGTCGTAGAAGACCCACTCCGGCGCTCCCTCGCGCTGCCGGATCGACTCCTTAAAGGTGTCGTCCGCCTTCCAGTACGCGAGCACGCGCTCCTCGATCTCGGGGAAGCGCGGCGACGGGGACACGCCCCGGCCGAACGCGGAGCCCTCGGCGGGCTCGGCTCCGTGCGGGGTGGGCGGGGTCAGGGGGTAGGTCACGTGCGGTCTCCTGGCAGTGCTGCTGGTCTGCACGAGGACGGCCCGCCCGGATCTCAGACCCCGGGCCGGGTCGCGGTACCACCTCGCTTGGACCGGTCGGCCGGTCGCTCCCGGAGGAGTGCCCGCTGACGCGTTCCCACTCGATCGGCTGTCACGGGCCGCACCCGTCCGGGTCTACTGGGCGCAGGCCGGAGCCGGCGCCGTTCTTCCGGAGACTCACCGGTGATGGCCGGGTCGAAGTCGTCCGGCGCTATCCTAGCGCGTCGGGGGAAGCTGAGCAGGAGCGGGTCATGGTGCGAGGAGTGCAGCGCGGTCGGCCCCGCGCGTCGTCGCGGTCCATGCTCGAGGACGCCGCTCTGGACCTCTTCGTCGAGCAGAGCTACGCGGGCACGACGATCGAGCAGATCGCCCAGCGCGCGGGCGTCTCGCGCAACACCTTCTTCAACTACTTCGAGTCCAAGAGCGACGTCTTCTGGGTCCTGGTCGACGACCGGCTGGCCGAGCTCCCGGAGGCGCTGGCCGAGACGGCGGCCGGGGCGCCGGTGATGGACGCGCTCGGCGACGCGCTGCTCGCGATCGGCTCCGGCTTCGGACCCGCGACGGTGCCGTGGGTGCTCACCCAGTCCGAGATGATCGGCAGCGTCCACGAGCTGCAGGCGTCGGCCCTCGGCCGCCTCGCTCGGCAGGCGGCCGTGATCGCCCGCTTCGTGGAGGAGCGGAGCGCGCGCCCGCTGCCGTCGCACCTCTCCCGCGCCATCGCCTACGCGAGCGTCGGAGCCGCGGTGGCGGCCGTGCAGGCCTGGGCCGCGGCGGGCCCCACCCGCGGCGAGCTCGTGCCCTACCTCGACGAGGCGCTCGCGCCCGTCCGCGCCGGCTTCGCCCCCGTCGTCGACTGACCCGGCTCCCGCCGCTCCGGTAGAATCGTCGCGGCCGGCGGGCGACTCGCCCCGGAGCCCCCATCCAGGCACCATCACCACCGACACGGTGCCGCCCATAGCGAACCGGAGCATCATGACCCTCGCCGACCGCCTCCCCGCGAAGCCCGCCCTCGAGGGCCTGGAGGGCACGTGGGGCCTCCGCTGGCAGACCGACGGGACCTACCGGTTCGACCGCACCGGCCTCACCCGCGCCGACGTCTACTCGATCGACACCCCGCCGCCCACCGCGTCCGGGTCGCTGCACATCGGGCACGTCTTCTCCTACACGCACACCGACGTCGTCGCGCGGTTCCAGCGGATGCGCGGCAAGAGCGTCTTCTACCCGATGGGCTGGGACGACAACGGCCTGCCCACCGAGCGCCGCGTGCAGAACTACTACGGTGTGCGCTGCGACCCGACGCTCCCCTACGAGCCCGGCTTCACGCCTCCGTTCGAGGGCGGCGACAACAAGAGCAGCAAGGCCGCCGACCAGAAGCCGATCTCGCGCCGCAACTTCGTCGAGCTGTGCGAGCGCCTCACCGTCGAGGACGAGAAGCAGTTCGAGGACGTCTGGCGGGCCCTCGGCCTGTCCGTCGACTGGTCGCAGAGCTACCGGACCATCGGCGACGAGTCGCAGGCCGCCTCGCAGCGCGCCTTCCTCCGCAACCTCGCCCGCGGCGAGGCCTACCAGGCGCAGGCCCCGACGCTCTGGGACATCACCTTCCGGACCGCCGTCGCCCAGGCGGAGCTCGAGGACAAGGACCAGCCCGGCGCCTACCACCGCCTCGGCTTCCACCGCGACGGCGGCGAGGACGTCTTCATCGAGACGACCCGTCCCGAGCTGCTGCCGGCCTGCGTCGCCCTCGTCGCGCACCCCGACGACGAGCGCTACCAGGCGCTGTTCGGCACCACCGTCCGCACGCCGCTCTTCGACGTCGAGGTCCCGGTGCTCGCGCACCACCTCGCGCAGAAGGACAAGGGCTCGGGCATCGCGATGATCTGCACCTTCGGCGACGTCACGGACGTGGTCTGGTGGCGCGAGCTCGACCTGCCCAACCGCGCGATCATCGGCTTCGACGGCCGCCTGATCTCGGAGGCTCCCGCCGCGATCACGAGCGACGCGGGCCGCGCCGCCTACGAGCAGCTCGCCGGCAAGACCGTCTTCTCCGCGAAGCAGGCCGTCGTGGCGCTGCTGAAGGAGTCCGGCGAGATGGTCGGCGACCCGCGCCCCATCACCCACCAGGTCAAGTTCTTCGAGAAGGGCGACAAGCCGCTCGAGATCGTGTCGACCCGCCAGTGGTACATCGGCAACGGCGCTCGCGACGCGGTGCTCAAGGAGCGCCTGCTGGAGCTCGGCCGCGACGTGCGCTTCGTGCCGGAGTTCATGCGCGTCCGCTACGAGAACTGGGTGAACGGCCTCTCCGGCGACTGGCTGATCTCGCGCCAGCGCTTCTTCGGCGTGCCGATCCCGGTGTGGTACCCGCTCGACGGCGACGGCAACCCCGTCTTCGACTCCCCGATCGTGCCGGACGAGGCGGCCCTGCCGGTGGATCCCTCCAGCGACCCGGCCCCCGGCTACTCGGAGGACCAGCGCGGAGCGGCGGGCGGCTTCCAGGGCGAGCTCGACGTGATGGACACCTGGGCGACCTCCTCGCTGACCCCGCAGCTCGCGGGCGGCTGGGAGCGCGACGACGAGCTCTGGCAGCTGGTCGCTCCCTACGACCTGCGCCCGCAGGGCCAGGACATCATCCGCACCTGGCTCTTCTCTACCCTCCTGCGCTCGCAGCTCGAGGACGGCCGCGCCCCGTGGAGCACGGCGACCGTGTCCGGCTTCATCGTCGACCCCGACCGCAAGAAGATGTCGAAGTCGAAGGGCAACGTGGTCACTCCCGCCGCGATGCTCGAGCAGCACGGCTCGGACGCGGTCCGCTACTGGGCCGCCTCCTCGCGCCTGGGCACCGACGCGGCCTTCGACCCGCAGAACCCGACGCAGATCAAGATCGGCCGCCGACTGGCGATCAAGATCCTCAACGCGGCGAAGTTCATCCACGGCTTCCCTCTCGCCGAGGGCGCCGAGGTCACCGACCCTCTCGACCTCAGCATGCTGGCCACCCTCGACGCCGTGGTCGCCGACGCGACGACTGCGCTCGAGAACTACGACCACGCCCGCGCCCTCGAGACGACGGAGGCGTTCTTCTGGACGTTCTGCGACGACTACCTGGAGCTGGTGAAGGAGCGCGCGTACAGCGAGGACGGCGCGTCCGCCGCGGCCGCCCTGCACCGGGCGCTCGACGTCCTCCAGCGCCTCTTCGCGCCGTTCCTGCCGTTCGCGACGGAGGAGACCTGGTCGTGGTCGCACGACGACTCGGTGCACCTGCGCCCCTGGCCGGCCGTCGAGGGCCTGGCCGGCGACCCCGCCGTCCTGGCCGCGGCGAGCTCCGTCCTCACGGCCATCCGGCGCGCGAAGACCGATGCGAAGTCCTCGCAGAAGACGCCGGCCCGCTCCGCCCTGGTGACGGCGCCCACCGAGCTCGTCGCGTCCCTCCGGCTCGCCGCGGGAGACCTCGCGGCCGTCGGCAGGATCGCGACGCTCGACTTCGCCGAGGGCGACGCCCTCGCGGTCGGCATCGAGCTCGAGACCGAGGCGTAGCGCCGCTCCCGGGAGGCGGGAACCGTCCCGCCTCCCTCCCCACCGTCGAGAGGACCCCTCCCATGCAGCTCGGAACCCGCTGGTCGGTCGGCCAGGTGCCGCCGCAGACCCTCCCCGAGATCGTCGTCACCGCCGTCGGCGACGTCGAGGGCGAGCTCGCCGCGGCCGGCACGGCGACCGACGCCTGGCGCTGGACGCTCACCTGGCTCGAGGGCAGGCCCGTCCTCGAACTCGACGACGGCACGACGATCACCTACCGTCCCGACGAGGACGCTGCCTACATCACGCAGCCGCAGGGCCGCGTGGAGGGCGAGGACGACGACGACTGGGGCTGACGCCCCTTCGCGGCGCGGTCCCCGATCCCGGTGAGCGCGCGCGTCCTGCGATCCTGAGCGGAGCCCTCTCCTCCGCTCGAGCTCTAGGCTCGCAGGATGAGCGCTCCCGATCCCGTCGCCGTCCTGCTCGAGCCGAGCGGACTCCCCCACGGGCTCCCCGACTTCGCCGCCGTCGACCCCGAGGCCTACCGCCCGGCATTCCTCGAGGCCCTCCGCCGGCACCGCGCCGAGATCGACGCGATCGCCGGCGCCTCCGAGCCGCCGACCGTCGAGAACACCCTCGTCGCCCTCGAGCGGGCGGGCCGCGAGCTGCGCCGGGTGAGCGCCGTCTTCTTCACCGTCGCCGCCTCCGACCGCACTCCGCTCACCGACGCTCTGGAGGCCGAGCTCGCTCCGCTGCTCTCGGCCCACAGCGATGCGATCAGCCTCCACCCGCGCCTGTTCGCCCGGCTCCGCGCTCTCGTCGACCAGTCGACGGAGCTCGACCTCGACGCCGAGACGGCCTACCTCCTCGAACGGAGGATCACCGGGTTCGAGCGCTCCGGTGCGCTCCTCGACGACGCGGGGAAGGCACGGCTCGGCGAGCTGAACGAGCAGCTGTCGACCCTGACCACGCGCTTCGAGAAGGACCTGCTCGCCGAGTCGAACGACCGGGCCGTCCTCCTCGACGACGTCGCCGGCCTCGACGGGCTCGACGAGTCCGACGTCTCGGCCGCCGCGCGCGCCGCCGCCGACCGCGGCGTCGACGGCTGGCTGATCACCCTGCCCCTCTACTCCGGCCACCCCTGGCTCGCGCGTCTGCGCGACCGCGGCGTCCGCGAGCGCGTCCTGCGCGCCTCTGTCGGCCGCGGTGCGGAAGGCGGGCCGCACGACACCACCGCGACCCTGCAGCAGATCGTCGCGCTGCGGGCCGAGCGCGCAACTCTGCTGGGCGCGGCCTCGCATGCCGAGTTCGTGATCTCGGGCCAGACCGCGGGTTCGCCGGAGCGCGTCCTGTCGCTGCTGCGCGAGCTCGCCGCTCCCGCCGCCCGGAACGCGAGGATCGAGCTCGAGCGGATGCAGGCCTCCGCCGACGCCGAGCACGACGCCGCCGGAGCGCCGCGCTTCACGATCGAGGCGTGGGATCGCGCCTACTACGAGGAGCGCGTGCGGTCGGAGAGCTACTCCGTCGACTCCAGCGCACTGCGTCCCTTCTTCGAGCTGGAGCGGGTGCTCCGGCACGGCGTGTTCGCCGCCGCCACCGGTCTCTACGGCGTCCGCTTCTCGGAGCGGAGCGACCTGGCCGGCTACAGCGAGCACGTCCGCGTGTTCGAGGTGCACGAGGAGGACGGGACGCCGCTGGGCCTGTTCCTGCTCGATCCCTTCACCCGCGACTCGAAGCGCGGCGGGGCGTGGATGAACTCCCTGTCCAGCCGCACCTCGCTGCTCGGCGACTCCGCCGTCGTCGTGAACAACCTGAACCTGTCGGCTCCGGGCGCGGGCGAGCCCGCCCTTCTCAGCCTCGACGAGGTGGAGACGCTCTTCCACGAGTTCGGGCACGCCCTGCACGGCCTGTTCGCGAGCACGCGGTACCCGCGCTTCGCCGGTACCGCGGTGTTCCGGGACTTCGTCGAGTTCCCGAGCCAGGTGAACGAGACGTGGGTGCGCCGCCCCGGGCTCCTCGCCGAGTACGCCCGCCACGTCGAGACCGGCGAGGCCCTGCCCGCGGGGACCGTCGAGCGCCTCGAGGCGTCCGCGCTGTGGGGCGAGGGCTTCGCGACGAGCGAGTACCTGGCGTCCGCCCTGCTCGACCTCGCCTGGCACTCCCTGCCGGCCCCGGTCGAGCCGCGCGACGCGGCCGCCTTCGAGCGCGACGTGCTCGACGGCGCGGGCCTCCTCCTTCCCGCCGTGCCGCCCCGCTACCGCAGCACGTACTTCGCGCACGTCTTCTCCGGCGGCTACTCCGCGGGCTACTACTCCTACATCTGGAGCGAGATCCTCGACGCGGACACGGTCGAGTGGTTCGAGGAGAACGGCGGCCTCGACCGCTCGGCGGGCGAGCGCTTCCGCCGCGGGGTGCTCGAGCTCGGCGGCTCCCGCGATCCGCTCGACGCGTACCGCGCGTTCCGCGGGCGGGATGCGCGGACCGAGCCGCTGCTCGCGCGCCGCGGCCTCCTCTAGCGGCGCCGGGGGACGAGCCAGGCGAGGAGGACGAGTCCCACGACCAGGCCCCAGAACGCCGAGCCGATCCCCGCGATGGTCGTGCCGGAGGCGGTGACCAGGAGCGTCGCCGCCGCCGGCAGCCGCAGCCGCGCGTCCTCCACAGCGGCCTGCACCGCCGACACGAACACCCCCAGCAGCGCCAGACCGGCGACCGCCTCGATCAGCAGCGGGCTCGCGGAGGACACCAGCGCGGCGGCCGCTCCGGCGAACACGCCCAGCACGAGGTAGGAGGCGCCCGCCGAGACCGAGGCGACCCAGCGCTGCTCCGGCCGCGGCGAGGCTTCGGGACCCGCGGTCAGCGCGGCGCTGAGCGCGGCGTAGTTGATCGGCACTCCGCCGAAGACCGCCGAGACCCCGGAGAGAGCGCCGGTCGAGACGATCCCGGGACGCGAGTGGGCCGCGAAGCCGAAGCTCGACAGCACCGCGATGCCCGGGATGTTCTGCCCGGCCATGGTGACCACGTAGAGCGGCAGGCCGATCCCGACCATCGCTCCGATCTCGAACACCGGAGCGACGAACTGCGGCACGGGGAGCAGCGGCGCACCGGCGAGTGCCGCGCCGTCCGTCACGACCAGCAGCACGATCGCCAGAGCGATCGCGGCCGGCACCGCCCAGCGGGGCAGGAGCCGCAGGAGCAGCAGCCAGAGCAGGATCACCGGCAGCGCGAGCGCGGGGATCTCGACCGCCGCGCGTACCGGCGCCAGGACGAGCGGGAACAGGATGCCCGCGAGCATGGCGTTCGCGAGCGGCCGCGGGATGCGCGCGACGAGCCTCCCGAGCGCCGGCCACAGCCCGGTGACCACCAGCAGAGCGGAGGCGACCAGGAACGCTCCGACCGCGCGGTCGAAGCCGCCGGGGAGCGTCGCGGTCGCGGCCAGCAGGGCGGCGCCCGGCGTGCTCCAGGCGAAGGTCATCGGCACGCGGTAGCGGATGCTCAGCGCGATGCAGAGGACTCCCTGCAGCACGCAGACGGCGAGGAGGCCCGAGGCCGCCTGTGCGTCCGTCGCGCCCACCGCGACAACCCCGGCGAGCACGATCGCGAACGAGCTCGAGAAGCCGGTCAGGGCGGCGACGATCCCGGCGAGCAGCGGCTGGACGATGGCGGAGCCTCCCGGGGGATCGACCGGCACCGAGGCGACCGGACGCGCCGTCGGCACGCTCCGCCAGGTTAGGGAAGCGGCAGCGCCTCGCCCGACGATCCGCCGGGCCAATCGCGGTGAACTGGCAGAGCGGGGCGGGGAGCGACTAGGCGCTCTTCTCCTGGCGACGGGGAGCGTGGGGGACGATCGTCGGAGCCGCGTTGTCGAGCACCGCGGCGCGGGTGACGACGACGCGCGCCACCTCGTCCGAGGAGGGCACCTCGAACATGATCGGGCCGAGCACCTCCTCGAGGATCGCGCGCAGCCCGCGGGCGCCGGTCTGACGGAGGACCGCCAGGTCCGCGATGGCCTCGAGAGCGCCCCGGTCGAACTCGAGCTCGACGCCGTCGATCTCGAACATCCGCTGGTACTGCTTCACGAGCGCGTTGCGCGGCTCGGTGAGGATCTGCATGAGCGCGACCTGGTCGAGCTGCGTGACCGTCGTGACGACGGGGAGGCGCCCGATGAACTCGGGGATCAGCCCGAACTTGTGCAGGTCCTCCGGGAGGACCTCGCTGAAGATGTTGATCTCGTCTTCCTTGTTGTGCAGCGGGGCGCCGAAGCCGATGCCGCGCTTGCCCGCCCGCGACGAGATGATGTCCTCCAGTCCGGCGAAGGCGCCGGCGACGATGAAGAGGACGTTCGTCGTGTCGATCTGGATGAACTCCTGGTGCGGGTGCTTCCGTCCGCCCTGCGGGGGCACGGAGGCGACGGTGCCCTCGAGGATCTTGAGCAGCGCCTGCTGCACTCCCTCGCCCGAGACGTCGCGCGTGATCGAGGGGTTCTCGGCCTTCCGCGCGATCTTGTCGACCTCGTCGATGTAGATGATGCCGGTCTCGGCGCGCTTGACGTCGTAGTCGGCGGCCTGGATGAGCTTGAGGAGGATGTTCTCGACGTCCTCGCCGACGTAGCCCGCTTCGGTGAGGGCCGTGGCGTCCGCGACCGCGAAGGGCACGTTGAGGCGCTTCGCGAGGGTCTGGGCGAGGTAGGTCTTCCCGCAGCCCGTGGGGCCGATGAGCAGGATGTTGCTCTTGGCGATCTCGACCTCGTCGTGGATCGCGTCGGCAGCGGTGATGGTGTTGCGGGCCCGCACGCGCTTGTAGTGGTTGTACACGGCGACGGCGAGGGCCTTCTTGGCCTGCTCCTGCCCGATCACGTACTCCTCGAGGAAGCCGAAGATCTCCTTCGGCTTCGGGAGGTCGAACTCGTGGCTCGTCTCCTCGCTCGACTCGGAGAGGCGCTCCTCGATGATCTCGTTGCAGAGCTCGACGCACTCGTCGCAGATGTAGACGCCCGGTCCCGCGATGAGCTGCTGGACCTGCTTCTGGCTCTTGCCGCAGAAGGAGCACTTCAGCAGGTCGGCGCTTTCGCCAATACGTGCCACGGGGATGCCCCACTTCCTTGTCGTGCGTCTGTCGTGCGTCGGTCGGTCGTGCAACGGAGCGCGGAGCTCCGGCCGGTGCGAGCGGGACGAGCCCCCTGACACTGCTCCGAGCCTAGCCGCTGAGCCGCGAGGGCTCGGCAGGCGGGCCGGATTCGCCGTGCCTTGCGCCTCGTGTGGCGCTTTGCTACGGCGACGGAGGATGCAGAGAGGGGCCGGGCGGCGGATCACTCCGCCACCCGGCCCCTCCTGGACGCCCTACGCCGTGAGAGCCGGGAGGCTCTTGCGGCTGGTGAGCACCTGGTCGATCAGCCCGTACTCGAGCGCGTCGCTCGCACCGAGGATCTTGTCGCGGTCGATGTCCTTCTTGACCTGCTCGATCGAGCGGTTCGAGTGGTGCGACAGCGTCTCCTCGAGCCACTCGCGCATGCGCATGATCTCGGCGGCCTGGATCTCGATGTCCGAGGCCTGGCCTCCGCCCTGCTGCACGGCGGGCTGGTGGATGAGGATGCGCGCGTTCGGCAGCGCGAGGCGCTTGCCGGGCGTTCCCGCGGCGGTGAGCACGGCGGCCGCCGAGGCGGCCTGGCCGAGCACGACCGTCTGGATGTGCGGGCGGATGTACTGCATCGTGTCGTAGATCGCCGTCATCGCGGTGAAGGATCCACCGGGCGAGTTGATGTACATGACGATGTCGCGGTCCGGGTCCTGGCTCTCGAGCACGAGGAGCTGGGCCATGATGTCGTCCGCGGAGGCGTCGTCGACCTGGACGCCGAGGAAGATGATGCGGTCCTCGAAGAGCTTGGCGTACGGGTCCTGGCGCTTGTAGCCGTAGGCCGTGCGCTCCTCGAACGTGGGGAGGATGTAGCGCGAGGACGGTGCGGCTCCGGAGCCGAACGCCGTTCCGCCGAAGGTGGGTGTGGTCATTGTCTGTTCCTGATCTCTCGGCGCGTTCGCTGGACTACTCGTCGATGGCGGTTCCGCCACCGCCGGCCACGTCGGTCGCCGACGAGCGGATGTGGTCGACGAAGCCGTAGGCGAGGGCCTCCTCGGCGCTGAACCAGCGGTCGCGGTCGCCGTCCTCGTTGACCTGCTCGACGGTCTTGCCGGTCGCCTTGGCGGTGATCTCGGCGAGGCGCTTCTTCATGTCGAGGATGAGCTGCGCCTGGGTCTGGATGTCGGAGGCCGTGCCGCCGAAGCCGCCGTGCGGCTGGTGGAGGAGCACCCGCGCGTTCGGGGTGATGTAGCGCTTGCCCTGGGTTCCGGCGGTGAGGAGCAGCTGGCCCATGGAGGCCGCCATCCCGATGCCCACGGTCACGATGTCGTTCGGGACGAACTGCATCGTGTCGTAGATCGCCATGCCCGCGGTGATGGAGCCGCCGGGCGAGTTGATGTAGAGGTAGATGTCCCGCTCGGAGTCCTCGGCTGCCAGGAGCAGGAGCTTCGCGGCGATCTCGTTCGCGTTCTCGTCGCGCACCTCGGAACCGAGCCAGATGATCCGGTCCTTGAGCAGGCGGTCGAAAACACTGTTGGGCATAACCATGTCGGCCATGTATTGCTCCGTTTCAGTTGTCGCTTCGGAGGCGAATCTATCGGACGCCGCCAGGCCGATCCGGCCGTGTTCGCCCGGGGCGGAGCGGGAGTCGCCCGTGTTCGCCCGGGGCGGACCGGAGCCCCGCAACGAGAGGAGCCGCCCTCCGACGGATCGGGGGGCGGCTCCTGACGTGCTCGCGGGGACTACTCCGCGGCCGGGGTCTCCTCGGCGGGAGCGGCGGCCTTCTTCTTGGCCGGCGCGCGCTTCTTCTTGGGGGCCGGGGCGGGCTCCTCCTCGGCGGCGGGCTCCTCGGCGACGGGCTCGGCGGGGACCTCGGCGTCGGCGGCGGCCTGAGCCTCCTCCGCGACCTCGGTCTCGTCCGAGGCGACGGCCTCGTCGGAGGCCTCGACGGCCTCGTCGTCACCGGGGACCGCGGTGAACGCGGTCAGGTCGACGGCGTTGCCCTCGGTGTCGGTGACCTTCGCCTTGCCGAGGACGATCGCGAGCGCCTTGTTGCGGGCGACCTCGCCGACCATCTGGCCGATCTGGTTGTTCTCGGACAGGATCTTGATGAACTCGTTCGGCTCCATGCCGTACTGCGCCGCACCCTGGATGAGGTACTGCGTGAGCTCGTCCTGGCTGACCTGGACCTTCTCCTGCTCGACGACGTGGTCGAGGAGGATCTGCGTCTTGAAGGTCTTCTCGCTGGCCTCCTTGACCTCGGCGCGGTGCTCGTCGTCCTCGAGGCGGTTCTCGCCCTCGAGGTGGCGGTGCACCTCGTCCTCGACGAGACCGGCGGGCACGGGGACCTCGACGAGGGCGAGCAGCGCCTCGACGAGCTTCTCGCGGGCCTCGCCGCCCTGGCCGAAGGTCTTCTGCTGAGCGGCCTGCTCCTTGAGCGACTCGCGCAGCTCGGCGATGGTGTCGAACTCGCTGGCGATCTGCGCGAAGTCGTCGTCGGCCTCGGGGAGCTCGCGCTCCTTGACGGCGGTGAGCGCGACGGCGATCTCGGCCTGCTCGCCGGCGTGGTCGCCGCCGAGCAGCGGAGCGGTGAACGTGGTGCTCTCGCCCGCGGTGAGCGAGTCGAGCGCCTCGTCGATGCCCTCGATCAGCTCGCCCGAGCCGAGCTCGTACGAGATGGCGTTGGCGGTGTCGACCTCGACGCCGTCGATGGAGGCGACCAGGTCGATCTGCGCGAAGTCGCCGGTCTTCGCCGGGCGGTCCACGGTGACCAGGGTGCCGAAGCGGCTGCGGAGCTTGTCCAGCTCGGCGTCGACGTCGGCGTCGGTGACCTCGGCCGCCTCGACGGTGAGCTCGATGCCGTCGTAGTCCGGGACGGTGATCTCGGGGCGCACGTCGACCTCGATGGCGAGCTCGAGGTCGCCGGTGAAGTCCTTGTCGCTCGGCCAGGCGACGATGTCGGCCTGGGGGCGGCCCAGGGGACGGACCTCGGTCTCGCGGACGGCCTCGCGGTAGAAGCCGTCGAGGCCCTCGTTGACCGCGTGCTCGAGCACCGCGGCCTTGCCGACGCGCTGGTCGACGATGGCGGGCGGGACCTTGCCCTTGCGGAAGCCGGGGACGTTGATCTGCTCGGCGATGTGGCCGTAGGCGTGCGTGATGCTGGGGCCGAGCTCGTCCGGGGTGACCGAAATCGCGAGCTTCACGCGGGTCGGGCTCAGCTGTTCTACCGTGGTCTTCACGTGAGGGGATCTCCTGTGCTGGTTGGTGTCGGCGCCGGATGACGGTCGTCACGGGTCGATGTCGTCACGATGAGTACTCGTGGTCGGGGCGACAGGATTCGAACCTGCGACCTCCCGCTCCCAAAGCGGGCGCTCTAGCCAAGCTGAGCTACGCCCCGGATGCGCGGGCCTGGGCACCGTGCGTGAGACTCTCGTCGAGCCGTCCCCGCACGTGCGCTTGCGCGACACGCCGAAATGGCCTTCGCAAGTGTACTGCACCGCGGCAGCGGCGACCGGAACCGCGCGGCGGAGGACGACCGGGGTGTCCGCGGTGCTCGCGCGATGTACTACGCTGTCCTGGTGCCCGGTCGAGAGACCCGGTCGCACCGGTTCGCGGTCGTCAGACCGGCGATCCGGGGCTGTAGCTTAGTGGTAAAGCCTCTGTCTTCCAAACAGATGATGCGAGTTCGATTCTCGTCAGCCCCTCTCCTCTCGAAGAGCCCCGGATGTCCGGGGCTCTTCGTCGTTCCGAGGCGTTCCGGGCGTGCTCAGCCGACCGCGCCGCGGTGCTCCTCCGTCAGGGCGAGGTACGAGGCGGCGTTCCGGCGGATGCCCTCGCGCTCCTCCTCCGTCAGCTCCCGCCGGACCCTCCCGGGGACGCCCGCCACCAGCGAGCCCGGCGGGACGACCGTCCCCTCGAGGACGACGGCGCCTGCGGCGACCAGCGAGCCGGTGCCGATGACGGCCCTGTTCAGGACGGTCGCGCTCATGCCGACCAGCACGTCGTCCTCGAGGGTGCAGCCGTGCAGCACGGCGTTGTGCCCGACCGAGACTCCGGCGCCGATGACCGCGTCGTAGTCGGCGTCGACGTGGACGACGACGCCGTCCTGGAGGTTGCTGCCGGCGCCGAGCTCGATCCGCGCGTGCTCGGCGCGCAGGACGGCGCCGTACCAGACGCTCGCCCGCTCCCCCAGGCGCACGGAGCCGATCACGGTGGCGCCCGGAGCGACCCATGCGGTGTCGGCGATCTCCGGGGCGCGTCCCCCGGTCAGGGCGAGGACGCGGGCGCCCTCCGCAGGACTCGACGGCATCGGGTTCTCCTCTTCTCCGGTGGTCAGCGCCCGGCGCGCAGGAAGGCGAGGACCGCCAGCACCCGCCGGTGGTCGGAGCCCGAGTCCTCGAGCCCGAGCTTCTGGAAGATCGCGGTCACGTTCTTCTCCACGGCGCCCACGCCGACGAAGAGAGCGGAGGCGATGCCCGCGTTCGTGCGCCCCTGGGCCATCTGCTCCAGCACCTCCCGCTCCCGCGGGGTCAGCGAGGCGAGCGGGTCGCGGTTGCGCTGCAGGAGCGAGGCGACGACCTGCGGGTCGAGGACGGTTCCGCCCGCCGCGACGCGCTCGACGGCGTCGCGCAGCTCCTCCACGGAGGCGACCCGGTCCTTCAAGAGGTAGCCGAGTCCGCCGTCGCCGGAGCCGAGCAGCTCCTGCGCGTAGGTGACCTCGACGTACTGGCTGAGCAGGAGGACCGACACCTGCGGGTAGCGCCGGCGGATCTCCAGCGCCGCGCGGACGCCCTCGTCGCGGAAGGTCGGCGGCATCCGGACGTCGAGCACGGCGACGTCGACGCCGACCGGGTCCCGCGCCAGATCGGCGAGCAGGGCGTCCGCGTCCCCGAAGGCGCCGACGGTGGCGAACCCCGCGTCCTCGAAGAGGCGGACCAGGCCCTCGCGCAGGAGGACCGAGTCCTCGGCGATGGCGACGCGGATCAAGGGCACGCCCTCAGGATAGGGCGGCCGGGCGGTAGGGGATGTGCACCCCGACCGTGGTCGGCCCGCCGACCGGCGACTCCACGCTCAGGATCCCGCGCAGGCCCCGGACGCGCCCGCCGACCCCCTCGAGACCGTGACCGGCGACCGGCGACGCCCCGCCGACTCCGTCGTCGACCACCCAGGCGTCGAGCCAGCGCTCCCCCGGAGTGCCGGAGTCGCGGGTGTCGAGGTGCACCCGCACCGATCGGGCACCGGAGTGCTTGGAGACGTTGGCGAGCAGCTCGGCGACGACGAAGTAGACGCTGCGCTCGACCTCGGGCGGGACGTCCGCCACGGGGTGCTCGGTGAGGACCTCGACCGGCACCGGGCTGAGCTCGGCGAGCGAGTGCACCGCCGCCTCGAAGCCCCGGTCCTGCAGGATCGGCGGCGCCACTCCGCGGGAGAGGGCGCGCAGCTCGTCGAGCGCGGCGCGCACGTGCTCGCGAGCCTCGTCGACCAGGCGGGCGGCGGACTCCGGGTCGGCGGCGAGTCGGTTGCGGGCCGAGGCCAGGTCCATCTGGACCCGGATCAGGCGCTGCTGCGGGCCGTCGTGGATGTCGCGCTCGAGCCGGCGCAGCGCGCGGTCCTCGGCGGCGACGGCTGCGCCGCGGGAGGCGCTCAGCTCGGCGACCTCGCGCTGGAGCGCCTCCGACTCCCACGGGCCGAGCAGGAGACGGTCGACCAGCCAGTGCAGGAGGGAGAGACCGCGGGTGGCGAACGGCAGGGTCGAGACGAAGAGGACGGTCGTGGCGACCGTCGCCGCGGCGACCAGTCCCGCCGGAGGCTGCGGGGCGCCCAGCAGAGCAGCTCCGTTCTCCGCCAGCAGGCGGGCCGGACCGGGGGCCCCCGTGAGCGCGGCGGCCACCGTGCCCGGGCCCGCCCAGGTCCACAGCGCCAGGAGCAGTCCTGACAGCAGCGCGAGCACCGGAGCCACGACGAGCGTGTGCAGGAGAGCGAGCCAGTAGTGCCCGTCGATCACCGGACCGTAGAGGGCGAAGGTCGACGGAGTGACGGAGGAAGGCGGTCGCCGCCACTGCGGCCGGGGGACGGCGGGCCGTCCGGCCAGCACGTCGAGGCCGACGGCGGCCCGCGAGAAGAAGCGCGCCGTGTAGAGGGCGGCAGGCAGGAACACTAGGCCGATCAGGACTCCGACGAGCCCGAGCGCGACGGCCAGCGCGACGCCGGCGCAGAAGGCGCCGAGGAGCGCGACCGGGATCGCGGCCACCAGCGCGACCGCCTCCCGGGGCAGTCCGCGCCAGAGCCGGAGGTAGGCGCGCGAGGCCTCGCCGAGGGCCGTCGATGCTCCGCTCATCCGCGCCTCCTGTCCGCTCCCGCCGCCGCCGCGACCCGGTCGAGCGTACCGGCGGCACGGCTCCGGGCACCCGGGGGGAAGCCCCCGTGACGCCCCTCCGCGACCGAGGTGAGCCTGTCCTTCACCGGACTGAGCGGAGCCTGCGCTTCCTTGCGGCGCCGAGGGATCTGCGTACTGTTGACGATCAGTCACCCCCTCTCGAAAGGACCAGACGATGTCCACCACGTCCGTCACGTCGCTCACCTCGTCGAACCCGGATGTCGCATCCGGAGTCGCCCAGTTCCTCAGCCCCGTCGTCGTCGAGATGACCGCGCTCGCCGTCAACGGCAAGCAGGCGCACTGGCACGTCCGCGGCGCCAACTTCATCGGCGTCCACGAGCTGCTCGACGCGATCGTCGGCCGCGCCATCGAGTGGGCCGACCTCGCCGCGGAGCGCGTCGTCGCCCTCGGCCTCCCGGTCGACGCCCGCATCCAGACCGTCGCCTCGGCGACGCAGTCCGAACCCCTCACCCCCGGCTTCCAGCGCTCCGAGAACGCGATCGTCGAGATCATCCGCCAGATGGACGTCGCCATCGCGACCGTCAACACGGCGATCGCCGAGCTCGCCGAGATCGACGCGAGCAGCCAGGACGTCGCGATCGAGATCGGCCGCGGCCTCGAGAAGGACCGCTGGTTCCTCTTCGCCCACGTCAGCGAGAGCTGAGCACCACGCCTCGACCGGCCCGCGGATCCTCGGATCCCGCGGGCCGTCGTCGTTCCCGGGCCCGTCCGCGCGATCCGGAGCGGCCGGTGTCGCGACGGGCGCGGGTCAGCCGCCGTGCGTGAAGCGGCCCGCCAGGAGGGTCGCGGCGACCGGCATGGATCGGAGGGCTCCCGCGTCGGCGGCGAGCGGATCGCGGTCGACCACCACGAGATCGGCGGGATCGCCGGCCGCGGGCGTGAGCCGGCGCACCCGGGTCGAGGCGACGATCGCCTCCTCGACGCTCACCCGCTGCTCCGGATGCCAGGGCTCGTCGCCCGGCAGCGCCCGCGCGACCGCGGCCGAGATCGCGACCCACGGGTCGAGCGGAGCGACCGGAGCGTCCGAGCCGAGCACCACGCGGGCCCCGGAGTCGAGCAGCGAGCGCAGCGGGAACGCCCGGCCGGTGCGTCCCGGCCAGTACCGCTCCGCCACCTCGCGGTCGTCGAGCGCGTGCGCGGGCTGCACTCCGGCCTCCACGCCGAGCGCGGCGAACCGCGGAAGGTCGGTCTCCGCGAGCAGCTGAGCGTGCTCGATGCGGCCCCCGCCGACCCGGCCGAGCGCGTCCAGAGCCAGCGTCGCCGCGGCGTCTCCGATCGCGTGCACGGTGGAGCGGATGCCCCCGGCGGCCGCGCGGCCGAGCAGCTCGTCCAGCTCAGCGGGCTCCACGGTGAGGACGCCGTAGCCGTCGTGGTCGGCGTAGGGGTGGGCGCAGTAGGCGGTCCTCGTGTTGAGGGAGCCGTCGATCAGGACCTTGAGCGGGCCCATCCGCAGCAGGCCGTCACCGCCGTCGAGCTCGTCGCCCGTGCGCAGTCCTTCCGCGAGGGCGCGTTGGAGGTGGTCGCGGTAGACGCCGGTGTCGACGCGGAGAGAGCGTGTTCCGCCGTCGACGCGACGGGGCCAGTCCCCCGCGTTCCAGCGCATCTCGAGGTCGACGACGCCGACCACCCCGCGAGCCGCAGCCCGCCGGGCCGCCGCGTCGGCGAGCGCGTCGAGCTCGTCGTCGCCGAGGGCTCCGAGTGCGGTGACGAGCTCGAAGCAGGCGTCCTCGCGCAGCAGCTCGGGCTCGGGAGCGACGGCGTAGCGCCGGTACGCGGCGGAGTTCAGCCAGGCGCAGTGCAGGTCGCCGCTGATCAGCACGACGGGCCGCTCCGGAGAGACCTCGTCCAGGAGCGCGGTCGTCGGCGGCTCCGGCCAGAGGCCGTCGCGGAAGCCGAAGCCGATCAGCGTGCCGGTACCGGGCTCCTCCGCCAGGCGACGTCGGACCGCGTCCGCCGTCCCGCGGGCCGAGTCCGCCGACGAGACGTCCAGGCGCGGGGCCGTCATCGCCCACTGGGAGAAGTGGACGTGCTCGTCCCAGAGGCCGGGGAGCACCCAGCGCCCGTCGAGGTCGCGCACCTCGTCGCCCGGGGCGGCGGCGGCGTCCGGTCCGACCGCTTCCACGCGGCCGTCGCGCAGGAGCACGGCACCGGGTCGGGACGAGCCGAGGAGGCGGGCGCCCCGGAGCAGGAGACCGCCGGTCATCGGGCGGCCTCGCGGAGCGCGGGGCGGACGGCTCGGCGGGCGCGGGACCGGGCCGGCGTCTCTCCACCGGCGCTCACGACTGGCACACCGGGCACCAGTAGAGCTTGCGCGCGCCGATCTCCTCGAGCAGCACGTTCGTGCCGCAGACCCGGCAGGGCAGGCCCTCGCGCTTGTAGACGTAGTTGCGCTCGGCGCGGCTGCGGACGGCTTTCGAGCGCTCGGTCTTCGTCAGGCCGCGGCGCGTGATCATCATCCCGGTCCGGATGCCGTCCTCGAGCAGGTCCGCCCAGTCCCGCCACAGCTCCTGTGCGAGCTCCAGCGGCACCTGCTTGCCGGGAGTGTGCGGGTCGAGGCCGGCGCGGTAGAGCAGCTCCGCCCGGTAGATGTTGCCGATGCCGCTGACAACGGACTGGTCCATCAGCACCAGCCCGACCGGCGTCGCCGTCCTGCGGAGCCGGTTCACGAAGCGGTCGCGCGCCTCGTCGGAGTCGTCGTCGGCCGGATCCGGACCGAGGCGGGCGAGGAGGGCCTCCACCTGGGCGGGGTCCATCACCTCGCAGGCGGTGGGGCCGCGCAGGTCGGCGACCGTCTCCTCCGTCATGATGCGCACGCGCACCGCGCCCACGGGCGGCGGCGGGAACTCGTCGAGATCGGAGTCGGTCTCGTTCTCCGTCTCGGAGAGGCGCACGGCGCGGCGGCGCCGGGGAGCGCCGATGCTGCTGCCGGCCTTCCCGTCCGGGAACAGCGGCGAGACGTGCCCGAGGAAGTCCCACGCGCCGTAGAGGCCGAGGTGGACGTGCAGCGTCAGGTCGCCCTCGAAGCGCAGCAGCAGGTGCTTGCCGACGGCCGTGGACTCGAGGACCTCGCGCCCGTCGAGGAGCGCGGCTCCCTCGGTGAAGCGGCCCTGGGGGCTGCTGGTCGCGACGCGGTGCCCGACGACGTCGCGCTCGAACTGCAGGGCGATCCGGTGGACGGAGTGCCCCTCGGGCACTCAGCGCTCCTTCGCGGCGGAGTCGACGACCCGGCCGGCGATGTCGCCGGTGGCCTCGTACTCGGCGAGCTGCGCGATGCGGCGCACGTGCCGCTCCTCGAAGGTGAAGGGCTCGGCGACGAACGCGTCGATGAAGCCGGTGGCCTCCTCGACGGAGTGCTGGCGGGCCCCGATCGAGATGACGTTCGCGTCGTTGTGCTGGCGGGCCAGCACGGCGGTGCTCAGGTTCCAGACGAGCGCCGCGCGCACGCCCGCGACCTTGTTCGCCGCGATCTGCTCGCCGTTGCCCGAGCCGCCGAAGACGACGCCGAGGGCCTCGACCCCCGCCTCCTGATCGCGGACGACCGCGGCGGCGGCGTTGATGCAGAAGGACGGGTAGTCGTCCAGCGGGTCGTAGGACGTGGGGCCGTGGTCGATCACGTCGTGACCGGCGGCGCCGAGGTGCTCGATCAGGTGACGGCTGAAGTCCAGCCCTGCGTGGTCCGTGGCGATGTGGATGCGCACGAGAGAACTCCTCCGGAAGAGCCGTCTGGGGCCCGCGGTGCCCGGGCCGGGAGCCAGAGTACCGCGGGTCGGCTCAGTCGAACTGCGGGTCGCGGGTCCGCGAGCGCTTGAGCTCGAAGAAGCCGTCGAAGGAGGCGGCGGCGACGATGCCGTCCCAGAGGGTCAGCGCCTGCTCGCCCCTCGGGATCGGCGAGATGACGGGGCCGAAGAAGGCGACGTCGCCGATCGCGATGACCGGGGTGCCGACGTCCTGGCCGACCCGCTCGATCCCGTCGAAGTGGGAGGCGCGCATCGGCTCGTCGTACTCGTCCGAGTCGGCGTGGGCGGCGAGCTCCGCGGGCAGGCCGAGCTCGGCGAGCGACTCGGCGATCACCGCGTCGACGTCGGTGCGCCCGCCCGGGTGGATCCGGGTGCCGAGCGCGTCGTAGAGCGGCTTCACGTGCTCGCGGCCCTCGCGCTCGGCGACGGCGGCGACCAGGCGCGTGTAGCGCAGCGCGCGCGGGAGGAAGGCGCGGTACGAGTCGTCCACGTCCTTGTCCTCGTTGAGGACGGCGAGGCTCATGATGTGCCACTGCACGTCGAGGTCGCGCGCGGGGGTCACCTCGTCCACGAATCGCGAGGTCATCCAGGCCCACGGGCAGGAGGGGTCGAACCAGAAGTCCACAGAGGTCATGGGGACACGCTACGCCGCTCGCCGGGGCCGCGTCCGCGCTCCCCGGCGGCTCCGCAGGATCGGCGCCACGGGGCTCCACGGCGGGTCCCGGCAGCTCTAGGGTGGATCGGCGGCGCCCGCACCCCGGCGCCCGCGGCAGCGCCCGAGACGAACGGATGGAGCACCCCCGTGCCAGGAGACAACCTCACCCGGAGCGAGGCGCAGGAGCGCGCCTCGCTGATCCAGGTCCACGACTACGACATCGCCCTCGACCTGACCCGGGGAGCCGAGACCTTCCTCAGCACGACCACGGTGCGCTTCTCCGCCACCGAGGGCGCCTCGAGCTTCATCGACGCCGTCACGGGCACGGTCCACTCCGTCACCCTCAACGGCGCGGAGCTCGACCCCGCCGACGTCGCCGACGGCGTCCGGATCCGCCTCGACTCCCTGGCTGCGGACAACGAGCTCACCGTCGTCGCCGACATGCTCTACACCAACACGGGCGAGGGCCTGCACCGCTTCGTCGACCCCGTCGACGGCGAGGTGTACCTGTACTCGCAGTTCGAGGTGCCCGACTCCCGCCGCGTCTTCGCGGTGTTCGAGCAGCCGGACCTCAAGGCCGAGTTCCGCTTCACCGTCACCGCGCCCGCGCAGTGGCAGGTCGTGTCGAACCAGCCCACTCCCGAGCCGGTCCCGGCGGGCGAGGGGATCGCGACCTGGAGCTTCGAGCCCACCCCGCGCATCTCCTCCTACATCACGGCCCTCGTCGCCGGACCCTACGTGGTCGAGACCGACTCGCTCGTCTCCTCCGACGGCCGCACCATCCCGCTGGGGGTCTTCGCCCGGGCCTCGCTCGCGCCCTTCCTCGACGCCGACTACGTGTTCGAGAAGACGAAGCAGGGCTTCGCCTTCTACGAGGAGAAGTTCGGCGTCCCGTACCCGTTCGCGAAGTACGACCAGCTGTTCGTCCCCGAGTTCAACGCCGGCGCGATGGAGAACGCGGGAGCGGTGACCTTCACCGAGACCTACGTGTTCCGCTCGAAGGTGACGGACGCGATCAAGGAGCGCCGGGTCGTCACGATCCTCCACGAGCTCGCCCACATGTGGTTCGGCGACCTGGTCACGATGAAGTGGTGGAACGACCTCTGGCTCAACGAGTCGTTCGCCGAGTACGCCTCCACCCTCGCCACCGCGGAGGCGACGGAGTGGACCGAGGCGTGGACCACCTTCGCCGCGATGGAGAAGAGCTGGGCCTACCGCCAGGACCAGCTGCCCTCGACCCACCCGATCGTCGCGACGATCAACGACCTCGAGGACGTCCAGGTCAACTTCGACGGCATCACGTACGCCAAGGGCGCCTCGGTGCTCAAGCAGCTCGTCGCGTGGGTCGGCGAGAAGGAGTTCCTCGCCGGCGTCCACGAGTACTTCGTCAAGCACGCCTTCTCGAACACGGAGCTGCGCGACCTGCTGGTCGAGCTGGAGGCCACCAGTGGGCGCGACCTCACCGAGTGGTCGGCGCAGTGGCTCGAGACGGCCGGCGTGAACACGCTCCGCCCCGAGATCGCGGTCGACGAGAGCGGAGCGATCGCGTCCTTCGCGATCCTGCAGACCGCGGTCGAGGAGTACCCGACGATCCGCCCGCACCGCCTGGCGATCGGCCTGTACGACTTCGAGGGCGAGCACCTCGTCCGCGTCGAGCGCCTCGAGCTGGACGTCGACGGGGAGCGCACCGAGGTGCCCGAGCTGATCGGCCGCACCCGTCCGGCGCTCGTGCTGCTCAACGACGACGACCTCGCCTACGCGAAGGTCCGCCTCGACGACGCCTCGCTCGCCGTGGCCGTCGAGCACCTCGCGAGCATCGACAGCCCCCTGGCCCGCTCGCTGGTCTGGGGCTCGGTCTGGGACTCGACCCGCGACGCCGAGTCGGCGCCGCGCGACTTCGTCCGCCTCGTCCTGGGCAACGTCGCGACCGAGACCGAGTCGACGACCCTGCGGACGGTGCTCAATCAGCTCGTCGCCACCGCCACCCAGTACGTCGCTCCGGAGTACCGGGCCGAGGTCGTCGAGGAGGCGGGCGATCAGCTGTGGACGCTCGCGCAGAGCGCCGAGCCGGGCAGCGACGCGCAGTTCCAGTTCGTGAAGTTCTTCGCCGCGATCGCGTCCACCCCGGCGCACCTCGAGGCCGTGCAGGCGCTGCTCGACGGCTCCACCGCCCTCGGCGGCCTCGACATCGACACCGACCTCGGCTGGGAGCTGCTGATCGCTCTCGTCGCCGGCGGGCGGGCCGGTGCGGACGACATCGACGCGGCGCTCGCCTCGGACAACACGGCGACCGGCCAGCAGTCGGCCGCGCACGCCCGTGCCGCACTGCCGACCGCGGAGGCGAAGCGCGCGGCGTGGGACTCCGTCACGGCCGACGACTCGGCACCGAACACGATCGTCCGCTCGACGGGCCTGGGCTTCCAGCGCGCCGCCGACCCGCGCCTGCTCGACGCGATGGTCCCGGTCTACTTCGACGCCCTCCGCACCCTCTGGGAGTCGAAGAGCTACAAGATCGCCGAGTACCTGGTCGTCGGCTTCTACCCGGCCGCCACGCCCTCGCAGGAGATCGTCGACGCCACCCGCGCCTGGCTCGACGCGAACCCGGAGGTCCCGGCGCTGCGCCGACTCGTGATCGAGAACCTGGCCGGCGTGGAGCGTGCGCTCCGCGCCCAGGAGCGCGACACCCGGGGCTGACAGTGAGCCGCCCGGTCCCCCGGCGCTCGGCGCTGCGGGACCGGGCGGCTCTCCCCGCTCCCGGCGCCTAGCGCTGCGGGACCGAGCGGCGCTCCGGCCCGTCATAGGCGGACAGCGGCCGGATGAGCGCGTTCGAGCCCCGCTGCTCGATCACGTGGGCCGTCCAGCCCACCACCCGCGCGGCGACGAACAGCGGAGTGAAGATCCCGGTGTCGAAGCCCATCAGCCGGTAGGCGGGGCCGGACGGGTAGTCGAGGTTCGGCAGGATCCCCGTCCGCTCGGCCATCGCCGCGGCCAGGGCGTCGTACAGCTCCATCATCTCGCCGGCCCCCTCGTGCGCGGCGAGCCGCCGGAGAGCGGCGTCCATGGTCGGCACCCGCGAGTCGCCCGACTTGTAGACCCGGTGGCCGAACCCCATGACCTTCCGGCGCTGCCCGAGCGCCTCGGCGAGCCACTCGCGGGACCGCCGGTCCGCCTCCGGCCCGGTGCCGACCTCGTCGAGCACGTGCAGCACGGCCTCGTTCGCCCCGCCGTGCAGCGGTCCCTTGAGCGCTCCGACGGCGGCGGTCACGGCGGAGTGGACGTCCGACAGCGTCGACGTCACGACGCGGGCCGTGAAGGTCGAGGCGTTGAAGGAGTGCTCGGCGTAGAGCACCAGCGAGACGCGGAACGCGTCGACGACGACCGGCTCCGGCACCTCGCCGAAGGTCGTCCAGAGGAAGTTCTCGGAGTAGTCGAGGTCGTCGCGCGGCTCGATCGGCTCGAGGCCGCGCAGGCGGCGCTGGGCGTAGGCGACGATCGCCGGCAGTGCCGCCCAGAGCCGCACGGAGCGCTCCAGCACGGCCTCGGCAGCGTCGGCGTCCGGATGCTCCTCGAGCGCGCCCAGGACGCTCACCGCCGTCCGCACCACGTCCATCGGGTGCGCCGACAGCGGCAGCAGGTCGATCACGGTCCGCACTTCGGGGGCCAGGGCGCGGTGGGCCCGCTCCACGGCGGCCAGCCCGGCCGCCTCCTCCGCAGTGGGGAGCTCGCCGTGCCAGAGCAGCCAGGCCACGTCCTCGAACGAGGTCCCCGCCGCGAGCTCCTGCACGGGGTAGCCGCGGTAGAGCAGCGAGTTCGACGCCGGGTCGACCTTCGAGACGCCCGTCGTGTCGACGACGACCCCCACGAGTCCCTTGCGGATGTCCTGATCGGTCGTGCTCATCCTTCGCTCCTTCGCGAGAGGCGGGCGGCGGCGCCGGGGAGCGCCGCCGGTTCGTGCGGGTCGGCGCGCTCAGGCGCCGTAGTGGTCGGCGAGCGAGAAGTCGAAGACGCCCTCGTCGAAGCGGCTGTACGAGGCGTAGTCGAGGAGCTCGTAGAGCTCGGCGCGCGTCTGCATGCCCGGGACCTCCGAGCGGAGCGACCCCTCCGCCTTGAGGGCGTCGAGCGCCCGCATCGCGGCGCCCATCGCGATCCGGAGCAGCGAGACCGGGTGGATCACGACGTTCACGCCGACGTCGGCGAGCTGCTGCGCGGTGAACAGCTCGCTCTTGCCGAACTCGGTCATGTTGGCGAGGATCGGCACGTCGATCGCGGCGCGCACGGCCTCGAACTCGGACAGGTCGCGCATCGCCTCGGGGAACACTGCGTCGGCTCCGGCGTCGACGAGGCGCTTGGCGCGGTCGATCGCGGCCGGCAGGCCGTCGAGGGCGCGGATGTCGGTGCGGGCCATGATCACCAGGTCGGAGTCGCGGCGCGCGTCGACGGCCGCCGCGATCCTCCGCACCGACGTCGCCTCGTCGACGACCGCCTTGCCGTCGAGGTGCCCGCAGCGCTTGGGGTTCACCTGGTCCTCGATGTGCAGCCCCGCGACTCCGGCGTCCTCGAGCATCTGCACCGTGCGCGCGACGTTCAGCGGCTCACCGAAGCCGGTGTCCGCGTCGACGAGGACCGGCAGGTCGGTCAGGCGCGCGATCTGCTGCGAGCGGCCGGCCACCTCGCTGAGCGTGGTGAGCCCGATGTCCGGCAGCCCCAGCTCGGCCGAGAGCACGGCGCCCGAGACGTAGATCCCGTCGAAGCCCTTCGCCTCGATGAGGCGCGCGGAGAGCGGAGTGAACGCGCCGGGCAGCTGCAGCAGCTCGCCCGAGGCGAGGCGCTCGCGGAAGAGGCGGCGCTTCTCGGCGGGAGTCCGGGTGGAGTGGAGCATCGGGCGTCCTTCCCAGGGCGGTGTCCGGGTCCGAGCGGACCCGCCTCGAATCTATACGCGCGCGGGGCTCGTGCACCCGTCTCGGAGGGAGGCGTCCCGTAGCCTGGAGCGGTCATGCTGCTTCTTCAGACCTCCACCCCGGATCCTGTCGCCGCCACCGTCTCCTTCTTCGAGTCCGAGCCCTTCTGGAAGGTGGTCGCGATCCTCGGGATCGTGCTGGGCGCGCTGCTGGTGCGCGTCATCGCCCATTTCGTGATCGGCCGCGTCGTCGATCAGATCGTGTCGGGAGTGAAGCGCCGCCAGCGCGTCGAGGACACCCAGGCGATCGCCGCGTCGCCGCTCGCGGCCGTGCGGGTGGTGCAGCGCACGCGCACGCTCGGGTCGATCCTCAACAACCTGAGCTCGATCCTGATCGTCGTGATCGCCCTGGTCACGGTCGTGACGACGATCGACAAGGACCTCATCGGCTCCTTCGCCCTGCTGACGGCCGCCCTCGGCGCGGGCCTCGGCTTCGGCGCGCAGAACATCGTCAAGGACGTCCTCAACGGGCTGTTCATGGTCGCGGAGGACCAGCTCGGGGTCGGCGACGTCGTCGACACCGGGCAGGCGACGGGCGTCGTCGAGTCGGTCGGCGTCCGGGTGACGCAGATCCGCGACGTCAACGGCACCCTCTGGTTCGTCCGCAACGGCGAGATCGTCCGGGTCGGGAACATGTCGCAGGGCTGGTCGCGCGTCATCGTCGATCTGGCCGTGCCTTACGAGACGGACCTCGAGGAGGTGCAGTCCACGGTCCTCGCGACAGCGAACGAGCTGGCGGCGAGCAGTCGCTGGCGGGCCCGGATCATCGACAAGCCCGAGCTCTGGGGCCTGGAGTCCATCGCCGACGACGCCCTGGTCATCCGGGTGGTGGTCAAGACCCGCACCACCGCCAAGGACGACGTCGCCCGCGAGCTGCGCCTGCGCCTGAAGAAGTCGCTCGACGCACTCGACGTGAAGCTCCCCTCGCTGGCCACCGTCGTCCTCGAGGGCTTC
>NZ_PSUC01000220.1:0-1174 GCF_002931635.1 Rathayibacter sp. AY2B7
GGCGACCCGTACCTCCGGCGAGCCCTCGGTGATGGCGGTGACGAGCGCCGTCACGCGGGCGAGCCGCTCGTAGTCGGCGCTGCGGGAGGGGACGACGCGCAGCACGCTCACGCTGGGGGAGTCGTCGCCTCCGTCGTGCACGACCAGGATCGACGTGAAGGTGAGGTCGACCTGGCACTCGATGCCGTAGGCGCGGCACACCCGCTGGATCGTCTCGGTCACCTCGGCGGCCGCGGACCCCAGCGAGAGCAGCGTCTCGCCCAGCCGCACGGCCAGCTCGAGCACTCCGCGGACCGTCTGCTCGGCGAGGAGCGCGCGCTGCGCTCGACGGCTCACCGGGGCCGCGGGCCGCTGCCCGCCGAGCTTGCCGACGACCTGCTGCAGAAGACGAGGAGAGCGCACCGTCCAGGGTAGGCACGCGGGGGCCGGTCCGGGGACGGGTTGCGGCGGCGGCTCTTCCGCGGATGCCGGGGCAGCAGCCCTCAGAAGCAGGCGAGCACCCGGGTCGTCAGCCAGAGGGCGGCCTCGAGCTCGGTGTGCAGATCCCGGCCGAGGGCGAGCCAGCGCTCCTCCGCCTCGGCGCTCCTCCAGCCCTCGAACACGTCGCATCCGGACGCCCAGAGCTCCTGCCAGCGGAGCAGCGGTGCGTGCAGGGCCTCCGGGACGCCGATCGCACCCGGATCGTCGATCGGGCCGTCGACCGCCCAGAGCGGATACTCCGCGCAGTGGTCCGGGTACAGGCGGAGGTCGGCGAGCCGCCCCTCCCGATCGGCCCGCGCGCGGGCGAGGGTGTCCTCCTCGGTCGCGAACGGCGGGACGATCCACTCGATCTGCGTGACGGGATCGACGACTCGGTGTTGCACGGCTCCTCCTCCGCTCCTCGATGCGCGCACGACGGTAGCAGGGCCGTTCCGCGCCGCATCGGAGGGGGCCTGCCTACACTGGCGAGCGACTGCGTCCGCGGACGGGCGGGCGGGGCGAGGGGTGGGAGCGCATGAGGGTTCACGAGCGCGCGGTGCGGCACGGGCGGCTCCGGCGGCGGTCCGGGGTGCGGACAGTGGTGGTCGGGATCGCGGCGGTGGTCGGCCGAGACGTGGAGCAGGATGTTGACGTCGTTGAGCGTGTCGTCGCGGACGCCGAACGTGTCGCCCTGCGTGGCGTCGTTGTCGGTGCC
>NZ_PSUC01000221.1:0-1084 GCF_002931635.1 Rathayibacter sp. AY2B7
GGTAGCGCGCTTCCTTCACACGGAAGAGGTCATCGGTTCGAGTCCGGTATCGCCCACCCTCACCCCCGGTCCGTGCTCACGCACTCGGCCGGGGGTTCTCTCGTCCCGCCGCGGCCGTCCTCCGTCGTCGCAGCGCCCAGTCGAAGGAGCCGACCCGCGATGATGGGCCGCTCGCACGCCGTGTCCGGTGCGCTCGCCTGGGCCGTGGCCGCCTCCGTGCCCGGCGTCGCCGGACCCCTCGGCCTCGCGGGTCTCCCGCTCGACCTCAGGCTGGTCGGCCTCGGAGTCGCCGCCGGCTGGGCGCTGGTGCCCGACGCGGACCACGCGAGCGCGACGGTCTCCCGCTCGGCGCCGGGCGCCTCCCTGCTCACGGCGACCGCGGGCCGGATCAGCGGAGGGCACCGGCACGGGATGCACTCGCTGCTCGCGGTCGCCGTCGTCTGGTACCTGGTGCCGGTGCTCACGGCACTGCGCTTCCCGGTGCCGGTCGTCGGCCCCGTCGCCGTGGCCGCCGTGCTCACGCTGCCGGCTCTCGCGTTCGCCGCGAAGGCCGTCCGGGCCGCCCCCTCCTGGCGCATCGCCTGGGCCGGGGCGACGGTCGTCACGGTCCTGCTCGTCGCGCTCGCCGACGGCACCTGGGCGTGGCTCCGGGTCGCCGCGACGCTGGGCTACCTCGTGCACGTGGCCGGCGACGCCCTCACGACCGGCGGGATCAACTGGCTGTGGCCGCTGCGCGTGCGCCTGCCACGGCGCCTGCGCCGGACACCGCTGCGCCACGTCTGGACCACCGGAGGCTACGCCGCGCTGCCCGTCCTGGGCTCCGCCGGGTCCTGGCGCGAGACGGTCCTCTACTGGCTCATGTCCGCGGCGACGATCGTGCTCACCGCCTCGATGATCACGGCCGAGCTGCTGTAGCCCGAGGCGCCCTCCTCAGAAGACCTTCCCCGGGTTCATGATCCCCAGCGGGTCGAACACGGCCTTGATCCCGCGCTGGAGCGCCAGCGAGTCCTCGCCCAGCTCCTCCGCCAGCCAGCGCCGCTTGAGCAGTCCCACGCCGTGCTCGCCCGTGAGCGTGCCGCCGAGG
>NZ_PSUC01000222.1:0-1082 GCF_002931635.1 Rathayibacter sp. AY2B7
CCGCTGCTCGGAGTGCGGGTGGACGACCGCGAAGTGGGTCGGCCGCTGCGGCGAGTGCCAGCAGTGGGGCTCCGTGATCGAGAGCACCGAGCGCACCGGCCTCGTCCGCGCGGTCGCCGCTGTGGCTCCGGCCGCCGGCCGCATCGCGCGGCCCATCACCGAGATCGAGACCACGTCGGCGGCGCACCGCCCCACCGGCGTGGGCGAGCTCGACCGCGTGCTCGGCGGCGGGATCGTCTCCGGTGCGGTCGTGCTGCTCTCGGGAGAGCCCGGCGTGGGCAAGTCGACCCTCCTGCTCGAGGTCGCGAGCCGCGCCGCGGCCGAGGGCCAACGGGTCCTCTACGTCAGCGCGGAGGAGTCGGCCGCGCAGGTGCGCATGCGGGCCGAGCGCACCGGCGCGATGCACGACAGCCTCTTCCTCGCGGCCGAGACCGACCTCGCCACCGTGCTCGGCCAGATCGACGAGGTCCGGCCGGACCTGCTCATCGTCGACTCGGTGCAGACGGTCGCGAGCGACACCGTCGACGGCCTGCCCGGCGGTCCCAGCCAGGTCCGCGAGGTCGCCGCGACCCTCATCCGCGTCTGCAAGGAGCGGGCGCTCCCCCTCGTGCTCGTCGGACACGTCACGAAGGACGGCTCCATCGCGGGGCCGCGCCTGCTCGAGCACCTGGTCGACGTGGTCTGCCACTTCGAGGGCGACCGGCAGACGGCGCTGCGCTTCGTGCGCTCGCTCAAGAACCGCTTCGGCCCGACGGACGAGGTCGGCTGCTTCGAGATGACCGCCGAAGGCATCGCCGAGATCCCCGACCCGAGCGGTCTGTTCCTCAGCCGCACCCGCTTCCCCACCCCGGGCATCTGCGTCACGGTCGCGATGGAGGGACGCCGCGCGCTCCCCGTCGAGATCCAGGCGCTCGTGATCGCGAACGACGGCGAGCACCCCCGCCGCGTCACGAACGGAGTCGACGCGTCCCGGGTCGCGATGATCCTCGCGGTCCTCGAGCGGCAGGCGGGCATCCCCCTGCGGCGCTGCGACGTCTACGTGTCGACCGTCGGCGGCGTGAAGCTCATGGAGCCGGCGGCGG
>NZ_PSUC01000223.1:0-1076 GCF_002931635.1 Rathayibacter sp. AY2B7
GGGGCGGCGCGCTCCTCTACCTCTGGCTCTGGGCCCTGGTGCCCCTCGCGCCGCTCGACTCGCGCGACGCGGATCCGGCCGTCCGCCGCTCCGCTCCCGCCTACCCCGCACCCGACCCCGGGCTGCAGGACGAGCGCCCCTCGTCCCCCGAGGCCGTCGCCGAGTGGCGCGAGCGCCAGGAGGCCTGGCGGGCCGAGCGGGAGGCGTTCCGCGCCCAGCAGAGCGCGTCGGCCCGTGAGACGGCCCGCGCCCGGGCGGAGGAGGCGCGAGTCGCCGCCGCCGCCGTCACCGCCGCGCGCCTGGAGCGCCAGCGCCTCCGACGCGCCGCGAACCCCCGGCTGCGGGCGAGCCTCACGCTGCTCGCCCTGGGCGCCGCCGCCCTGGCCGGCGCACTGGTCTCGCTCACCGCCTCCGGACCGACGGCCCTCGTCGTCGGAGCCGCCTCGGCCGCGCTCGTGCTCGCCGTGGTGATCGTGCTCGCCGGCCTGTTCCGGAGGCGCGCGATCGCGCTGATCGCCCTCGCGACGGTCGCGCTGGTCACGGCCGCCTGCGCCGCCGTGCTGCCGACCGACCGCGAGCTGCTCCCCGTGCTCGGCACCTACGGCTTCTCGAGCGCCGCCCCCGGCCGCTACGCGACGCTCGCGGCGAGCGACCTGCGCGTCACGGTCGCACCCGATTACGAGACCTCCGGCGAGCCGCTGGACCTGTGGATCGGCTACGGGCATGTGACCGTCGCCACGATGGCGGGAACGGCGGTCCGCCTGGAGGCGACCACGGAGGACACCGAGCTCCTCGTGCTGAACGCCGACGGAGGCGCGATCGACGCGCCCCGCGAGGTCCGCACCGCCGACGGCCGTCAGCTGTGGACGCAGACCTTCGGCGATCCCGAGGCCGAGCCGTTCGTGGTCCGCATCGCCCAGGAGGGCGGGTCGATCCGCGTCCAGGACTCCACACCGGGCGCCGACTCCGGCACCACTGCGCCGGACGCCGAGATCAGCACCAGCACGACCGACAGGCCGGTGATGGTGGTCAGATTCCGGCGGAAGTCGATGAACGGGACGCTGAGCGCCGCCGCG
>NZ_PSUC01000224.1:0-971 GCF_002931635.1 Rathayibacter sp. AY2B7
GCCATTACTCGACCACCAGAAGGACACCGGCGGCCGCAGGCTCGCCCCCCGATCCCCCACCCGCTCGCCGCACCCTCTGAGGCGAACCGGCGATCCGCGTGTCAGCGGATCGTCGTAGCCGTACGCAGGACGCTCTCACCGACCCGGCCAGGCTCCCCAGCCGACCGCGCCGAGCCGGGCAGGGACCGGCTCGGAATTCAATACAGACAGTTCGGCCCCAGCAGGCTCTTCAGCTCGCCGAAGAGGTCCGGGGTGATGCGCACGGGGAACGGCACCTCGAACACGCGGGCCGTGTCGCCCTTGATGAGCTTCAGGCGCACCTCGGTCTGGCCGGAGTGGCGGATGAGCACGTCGCTGAGCTGCGAGACCGTGTCGGTGGTCGCGCGCGACTCGGGCATCGAGACGGTGAGCGGTCCCGAGTCGCCGTCCTGGCTCATCTCGGGGGCGAACAGGCTGAACGCGTGCAGATTCATCCCGTCGTCGCGCATGCTGACGCGGCCTCTGACGACGACGATGGAGTCGTTCGTGAGCGCCGGGGCGAACTCCTGGTACGCCTTCCCCATGAACATGCAGGTGATCTCGCCACCGAAGTCCTCGACCTGGATCATCCCGTACTGGTTGCCGGAGGCCTTGGCCATGCGGTGCTGGACGCTCGTGACGAGGCCCGCGACGACCACGGTCTCGCCGTCGGCGATCGTCTCCGAGATCAGCAGGTCGGCGATCGTGGTGCTGTAGTGCTTGGCGAGCTCGGTCTCGAGTCCGGCGAGCGGATGGTCGGACACGTAGAGCCCGAGCATGTCGCGCTCGAAGGCGAGCTTGTCGCGCTTGGCCCATTCGGGCCGCTCGGGCACCTGGATCGCGGCCTGCGGCTCGTCCCAGAGGCTGTCGAAGTCGAAGCCGACCTGGCCGTTCGCCTCGTTGCGCTTCTCCCCCACCGCCGCCTCGACGGCGTCCTCGTGCACCTCGACCAG
>NZ_PSUC01000225.1:0-963 GCF_002931635.1 Rathayibacter sp. AY2B7
GGCGCGATTCCGCCGGTATCGCTTCCTCCTCCGCCTTGCATCCGACCCCTCCGCGGCCCGCGCCCGCGGGTGCTGGTGGGGGCGTTGTCGTCGGGCGCGATTCCGCCGGTATCGCTTCCTCCTCCGCCTTGCATCCGACCCCTCCGCGGCCCGCGCCCGCGGGTGCTGGTGGGGGCGTTGTCGTCGGGCGCGATTCCGCCGGTATCGCTTCCTCCTCCGCCTTGCATCCGACCCCTCCGCGGCCCGCGCCCGCGGGTGCTGGTGGGGGCGTTGTCGTCGGGCGCGATTCCGCCGGTATCGCTTCCTCCTCCGCCTTGCATCCGACCCCTCCGCGGCCCGCGCCCGCGGGTGCTGGTGGGGGCGTTGTCGTCGGGCGCGGTACCGCCGGTATCGCTTCCTCCTCCGCCTTGCATCCGACCCCTCCAGCACCCGCGCCCCTCTGGAGCAAGGGGAGAGGGGTGCGGCTGCGCCGGCACGGTCTGTCGGGACGCGCGGCTGCGCCGGCACGGTGCGGGGAGGGGTGCGGCTGCGCCGGCACCGGGCGGGAACCGGGCGGCTCCGTCGCAGGGCGACGTAGGGTGGCGGGATGGGTGAGCGGGTCGGGACGGCGGAGGCGGCGCGGAGCATCAGGGTGCCGCGGAAGGACGACGACAAGTACACGCGCGGGGTGCTGGGGATCGCGACCGGGTCGGAGCGGTACCCGGGAGCGGCGGTGCTCGGCGTCGAGGCGGCGGTGCGGACGGGAGTCGGCATGGTCCGCTACCTCGGACCGGAGCGGCCCGTGGGCCTGGTGCTCGCCCGGCGGCCGGAGGTCGTGACCGCGGTGGGGCGCGTGCAGGCCTGGCTCGTCGGCTCCGGCACCAGCGCCGAGGACCGCAGCGACGAGGAGCGGCGCACCCTGATCGAGCAGCTGCACTCGGGAGTCCCGGTGGTGCTCGACGCGGGCGCGCTCGACCTGATCGA
>NZ_PSUC01000226.1:0-940 GCF_002931635.1 Rathayibacter sp. AY2B7
TTCTTCCCGAGCGCGACGCCCTCCTCCTGAGAGCGGGAGCGGCGGCGAGCCGTCCCGGTGATCGTCGAGACGCCGGCTTGCGAGCGGTGTCCCGGCGGCAGGCGGACGCCTCGCCGCGCGTCCCGGGCGCGAGGGCGGAGGTGCGGCGGGGTCAGCCGCCGACGGTGGATCCGAAACCGGACTTGCCGGAGGAGCCGAAGCCGCCGGAGAGGGTCGCCTTCGAGCCGACGGTCGAGCCGGCCGGCGCACGCTGCACGACGTCGGGCTGGGTCGCTCCGCGGGCCGCGAAGCCGCCGGACGCGACGGGCGCCCAGCTGGTCGCCCGCGTCGAGTTCCAGCGCGAGGACGCGAAGATCAGCGGGCCGAGCCAGAAGCCGCCGGCGTAGTGCCCGCGGTACTCGTCGGTCGCCTCGCACAGCTGCTCGGGGTCGTCGCCGACCTCCTCGCCCTGCGCCTGGAGCTGGGCGATCTGCTCCCGCACGTCGGCGAGGCAGTCCTCACGGCTCGCGTAGACGGGGCGCTCGGCGTTCTCGGGGATGACGTAGTCCTGGCCGTCGGCTCCCGTGGCGACGACGCCGTCGGTCGAGGGGCCGCCGTTCGCGAGGGCGACGGCGAGGCCCACCGCGCCGACCGCGACCGCGCCGCCGATGAGCAGGCCGCGGCGGTTCTTCGCGATGCCGCTGATGCCGACGCTCCGGGAGCGGTGGGGAGCGGTGCGGGTGGAGCCGTCGCCGCGGCCGGTGCCGCCGCTCGAGCCGCCGCCCGGCGTGCCGGAGCCCGCCCCGGGCTCGCGGCTGCCCCAGTCGTTCCCGGAGCTCGGCGTCCCCGAATCGCCGGGGGTGCGGTCGTCGTCCGTCATCGGGTCTCCTCGTCCTGCGGGCGGGCCGCGCGGGTGTCCTGCGGCCGGTCGTGCTCGGGGGCGCCGTACTCGGGCGCGGGG
>NZ_PSUC01000227.1:0-833 GCF_002931635.1 Rathayibacter sp. AY2B7
CGGGCCCTTCGGACGGGCCGCTTCCACAGCATCGGCGTGATCATGTTCACGCTGTCCTCGTTCGGCAACATGCGCACCCTCGACGCCATCGCGATCGCGGCTGCCGACGCGGGCTACTCGATCACCCTCATCCCCGTCTCCCACCCCACCCAGGGCGAGGTGTCGGTCGCGTTCCACCGGCTGAGCGAGGAGGCGGTCGACGGCGTCATCATCATCGTCGAGGCGCACCTGCTCGACGAGGCCGACATCGTCCTCCCGCCGGACCTGCCCGTGGTGGTCGTCGACTCCGCGGGCGGCGAGAAGTACCCGGTGGTCGACACCGACCAGATATCGGGCGCCCGCCAGGCCGTCGAGCACCTGCTCGGACTCGGCCACCGCACCGTGCACCACATCGCCGGTCCGGACCGCTCCTACTCCGCCGAGCGCCGACACGAGGCGTGGGAGTCGACCCTGATCGAGCGCGGCGCCCCGGTGCCGGAGGTGCTGGTCGGCGACTGGTCCACCGACTCCGGCTACCGCCTCGGCAAGCGGCTCGCCGCCGATCCGGAGGTCACCGCGATCTTCGCCGCCAACGACCAGATGGCGCTCGGAGTGCTGCGGGCCCTGCACGAGGCCGGGCGCGCCGTGCCCGGCGAGGTGAGCGTCGCGGGCTTCGACGACATGCAGGAGTCGGCGAGCTTCTGGCCGCCTCTCACGACGGTGCGCCAGTTCTTCGGCGACACGGGCCGCCGCTCGGTCGACATCCTCCTGCGCGAGCTCGAGTCGGGCGAGCGCACCGGCGTCTCGCTCGTGCCCACCCGCCTCATCGTCCGCGAGAGCACCGGCCCGGCCCC
>NZ_PSUC01000023.1:0-34350 GCF_002931635.1 Rathayibacter sp. AY2B7
GCCGCCCTGTCCGTTCGCCCCGGGCCGCTCCGGTGCTGCGGGTACGGAGACGGGCTCGGAGCGTGATCGGAAGGTCCCGGCGACGACGTGGAAGCTCCGTGCCAGTTCCGGTGCGTCGGCGACGAGATCGACGACCTCGGGTTGTGGCGGGGTCGGAGCCGAGGGCTCGGCCTCCGGCAGCTCGACCTCAGGTGTCGACGCCTGCTCGTCCCGCACCAGATCGTCCGCTCGCCGGACCGCGTCCCGCAGGCGCTCGATCACCGCGTCGCGATCGGCCAGCCATTCCGGCAGCCACACCCGCTCGACGGCGGGCCAGCCCATCGCGTTCTTGAGCACGGCACCGGGGAGTCCGTCGCGGTCGCTGACGGTGCGACGACGGCGCCAGGAGGCTCCGTCCAGCAGCACGGCGACGAGAGGCCGGCCGGGCTGCTCCGCGGTCGCCAGCGCGATGTCGACGCGGAACTCCGACAGGCCCACGTCGATGCGAGCGGCGAGGCCCGCCTCGATGAGGGCCGCGGCGAGCTCGTCGCGGTGCGCGTCGGGGTGCGGGAGCCTGTCGAGGGCGTCGTTCACTCCACCGGAGCCCGCCTGCGCGAGCTGCAGATAGGCCTTCAGGTGCTTCACGCCGACGGACTGGGTGTCGTCCGCTCGCAGCTCGGCCGGGTCGAAGCTGCAGAAGAGGACGACCTGCCGGCGGGCGCGGGTGATGGCGACGTTCCAGCGCCGTTCGCCCCCGGCACGGGTGAGCGGGCCGAACTGCAGAGGGACCACGCCCTTCTCGTTCGCGCTGAACGCGATCGAGAACAGGATCGTGTCCCGCTCGTCGCCCTGCACGTTCTCGAGGTTCTTCACGAACAGCCCGTCGGTGACGTCGAGCGACCGGGCGATGCGGGGGTCGGACGAGCTCCGGAGCAGGCCGTCGATCAGATCGCGCTGCTGCGCGTTGAACGTGATGATGCCGAGGGACGGGACGACGTCCGGCGACGCGTCGAAGCGGCGGTGGACCTCGGCGACGATCGCTTCGGCCTCCGCCGCGTTCGTGCGCAGAGCCTTGCCTCGACCGGTGCGGATGAAGGTGCCCGCCACGCGGACGAAGGAGATGCCGTAGCCCTCCTGCCCGTCGCCGGCGTCATCGGCGTGCGGGGTCGGGAAGGACGAGAGCCGGCTGTCGTAGTAGCGGCTGTTGCTGAAGGCGATGAGCCGCTCGTCCTGGCTTCGGTAGTGCCAGGAGAGCCAGCGCGACGGGACCCTCGCCTGCGACGCCTCGGACAGGATCGACTCCTCGTCCACGACGGTGTCCGCCGGAAGCGTCTCGTCCTCGACCGCGCCCGTCTCGGCGAAGCTCGTCGGCGGCATCTGCTTGCTGTCTCCGACGATGACGGCGCTGCGCGCCCGTCCGAGCGCACCCACGGCGTCGGCGACCCGGACCTGCGACGCCTCGTCGAAGACGACGATGTCGTAGAGGTCCGCGTCGACCGGCAGGAACCGGGCGACCGACTCGGGGCTCATCAGGGTGCAGGGCGCGAGCCGGGTGATGAGCGGACCGAAGTCGTTCATCAGGCGGCGCACCTTGAAGCCACCTCGCGACTTGTTCTCGAGCTGGCGCTTCAGGCCGCCCATCATCGTCGGAGGAAGCGAGCTCAGGTCGCGACGGGCGAGCACCTGCGACGGGATGATGCGCGGCAGCTCGTTCCGCACGGCGCTCGCGCTGTTCGTGTAACGGCCGAGGAGCCGCTCGTGCGCGGCTGTCTGGAACCCGCCGAGCTCCGTGCTCGCCAGCCGCTCATCGACCGAGGAGGCGGCGAGGCCCTTCTCGAAGGCCAGGAGCGCGTCGTCGACGTCTCCTCCGCCCTCGAGGTACTGCCGGCGGGCCGTCGACATCCCCGCTTCCCGGAGCGGTTCGAGGCGCTCCAGGAAGGCCAGCCAGGTCTCGAGCGAGCGGACAGCACCTCGTCCGCTGCCGCGCTCGGTCGCGGACTGCCGCCAGGCCTCCACGACGGGTCTGCCGCCGGCCCAGTCGGACAGCTCCTCCGACGGTGCTCCGGCGACCTGCAGCAGGGAGCGGTGGGCGTCGATGAAGCGCTGCAGTGCCGCGCCCAGGACCGCGCGGTCGGGACGGGCGTAGACCGACCGGATCAGGTCGCGGTCGACCGCTCCGTTCGCCTCCTCGCCGACCACGACGAGCCGTCGCAGGGTGCGCAGCACGCCGATCTCGGCCGAGATCCGACGGAGGGTCTCGCCGTCGAAGGCGTTCCACCGCTCGGGGGCGATCGGTGCGGGAACCTGCCGGACGAGCTCGCGGAGGTAGAGGGCGTGCTGACGAGCGAGGAGGACGCGGTCGATCAGGGCGACGAGGCCGTCGAGAGGAACGCTCTCCGGTCCGGAGCGGAGGTACGGAGCGAGGCGGTCGCGGACCGATCGGCGCAGCTTCTTGCGCGCGAGCAGCCCGGCTGCGTCCGCGGCGACCGCCGCCGCCCGGATGTCGTCCAGGTCCGCGTCGATCACCCTCTCGTGGATGACGTCGAGCACGTCGAAGCGGAGCGGGGCGAGGCGCCGGAGCTCCTCCTGCGCGTGGGCGAGGTGCGCGTCCCATCCCTGCTCGATGAACAGGTCGAGCGTGGCGAGCGGCCGTTCGTCCGCCTCCGAGGCGCGGATCGCCGGCTCGAGCAGTGCCGGGTCGGACGCCGCCGACAGCGCCGGTGCCGGGAAGTCGAGGCGATCGAGCTCGAGGAGCACTGCGTCCAGTTCGTCGGCCGCGTCGGCGACCTCCCCGGCGAGGCCGGGGGCGAGGCGGGAGGGGGAGACGAAGGACCACGGGTGCCCAGGCCGGGGCCGGGCCGCGTGGAAGTCGTCCGGGAGCAGCCGCAACGCCCGCCGGATCGAGTCGAACTGCTCGAGCGTGCCGTTCTCGACGAACCGGCGCGGCACGTCGAGAGCCTGGATGTGCTCCTCGGCGAGGACCTCCCGCTGGTGCGCTTCGTAGAGGGAGTATCCGGCCCCGTTCTCCTCGTGCACGTGGTCGGCGTAGCGGCGCAGCTTGCGCGTCGTCGACTCGATCGTGTCCTGCTGGATCGCGAAGCCGTGCGAGTCGGGCTGCACCGAGAAGTCGAGCGCGGCGCGGATCTGCGCCCGGGCCTCGGCCGGACGGGCGCCCTTGTCGTGGAGGTCGAGGCAGAAGGGGCCGAGCCCGACCTCCTCCAGGCGCCGCTTCACGACGTCGAGTGCCGCCCGCTTCTCGGCGACGAAGAGGACGCGCTTGCCCTCGGCGAGCGACCTCGCGAGCAGATTGGTGATGGTCTGCGACTTGCCCGTCCCGGGAGGGCCCTCGAGGACGAACGTCTTCCCGGCCACTGCGGCCGCGACGGCTTCGAGCTGCGAGGCGTCGGCAGGAACCGGCACCTGGGCGGAGAGCTCGTCGAGATCGAGGTCGAGCTCCTCGCCCGCCGGGTCCTCGAACGCCTCGAGCGGCGTGTTGATCAGATGGGAGACGAGGGGATTGCGGGCCAGGACCTCCCACTGCTCGTCGAGGTCACGCCACAGCCGGAACTTGGCGAACTGCAGCACCGCGAGGTCGACCGTCTCCTCGACGCGGAAGGGAAGGCCGCGCTCGGTCAGGGTCGCTCGCACGGAGTCGAAGACGGCGCGCAGGTCGATGCCCGACTCGTCCTCGGCCGGCGCGGCGAGGCCGGGTAGGTCGATTCCGACGCTGACCTTGAGCTTCTCCACCAGGCAGAAGTTGGGAGTCGACGAGCCGGACTCGTCGAGCGTGATCGTGAAGACGGAGCCGCGGGCCGTCTCCTTGATCGTGACCGGCACGAGGACCATCGGCGACCTGAGCTCCCGGTCGTCGAGCGTCCAGTGCAGAGTCCCGAACGCGAGGTAGAGGTTGTTCGCGCCGGTCTCCTCGACGATCGTCTTCGCCGACGCGGCGAACTTGCGGAGCTTGTCGGTGTAGGCGGCTTCGGTGACGTTGACGAAGACCTGCTTCTTGTCGAACAGCATCTCCGTCCGGATCTCGGTCGGCAGGTCCTTCCCGCTCTGCATTCCGCGCTGCCGGGCGATCTCGGAGATGTTGTCGGACGGCACCAGGTGAATCGGAGTCGCCTGATTGATCACGTCTTCGAAACGGCCGAGCTCCGTTCCCGGCACGGCCAGCGAGAAGCCTGCGCGATCGGAGTAGTTGATCAGTCGATTGCGGAGGCTCAAGTCGAGAAGCGCGTTCTTCCAGGTCGCGACGCGGGCCGGGCCGGTGACCGTGTCACGGCGGCGACCGCGCCCAGCACCGGCGAAGTCGAACACGATCTCCGAATCACCGGGCTTGTACTCGTGCACGGTGACGACGCCGTCGGACGCCACCGCGCGACTCGGCAATGGGTAGACGCCGCTGTTGCGAGCTTCCTTGATGTCAGCGACACCCCTCAGATCGTCGCTATTGGAGGCGAGCTCTTCTCGGGCCTCACGATGGGCTTGCGCGATGGTCGCCGACTCTCCTGTGAGCATGGTCGTCTCGACGACGCGGATCAGATCGCTGTCCGCGAGATTGATGGCCGTGCCGACATCGGTGGACGCTGCGGCACCGAGGGTGCGAGCGACTCGCCAGTAACCCAGGAAGATGTGGTCTTTGGTGAGCCAGAGCGTGCTGTTGATGCCCGCCTGCTCGAGAACAGCGGCCAGCGTCAGGGTGGTGTCGAGACAGGTGCCGAGTCGCCCGTCCAGCACCTCACCGGGCGTTCGAGTCTTCTGACCGCCTTCCCTGCGTCCGTCCGGGGTCACTCCGCCCCAGCTTGCGGGCGGCGCTGTGTACGCGATCTCCCTCGCTCTGATCGCGTCCCAGATGGCCTCGGCGATCGCATCGACCCGGGTCGGGTCGTGTCGCTGATATCCGGTGATGGCGGAACTGCCCGTCGCCTCGCCGAGGAGGTCCGCTGCCTCGCGCAGCACCTTCTCGACGACGACCGCGTTCGGCTGTACGAAGGACGGAAGCAGCTCCAGCCCGAGCTGAATCGGAACGAGCCGCCACTCGCTGGCGGCGAGAACCAGTACATCGACGCTCGTACTCGCGACCTTGTCGCCGTCAGCGGTCCGGAGGGTCGCGCGGATGCTTCCCGACCGCCGTTGCTCGACGGCGAGCATGCGCTGGGGGTCGAGAGTGAGGGCGACGTTCTCCAGGTCCTTGTCCTGCTCGGCACCCAGGTCGAGACGGATGGTGCGCGGGCCTCCCAGCGAACCGTGCGCGTCCACGACCTCCAGATCGAGAGAGGCACCGCGGAGTTCGTCCCCGCCGTTCCTGATCAGCACGCGCTTGACCGGTTGGATCCGAGCGCTGGCCATCGCGTAAGAGAGCTCGTCGTGGGTCTCGAGCTGGATGGTGATGCGAGGAGCCGGTGGAACCTCGTCGACCACCACTGTCAGCCCCTCGTAGCGGGCCGCTCCGCGCGGGCGCCGCAACGGAGGCTCGCTCGTGGGAGTGCTCGGCGCATTCATGCCCTCGACGGGCGTGTCCTCTGAGCCTGAAGCGACCGATGCCGGCTCGGTCGCCACCTCGCTTCCCGCTGCCGTCTCGGTCGTAGCGACCTCGCTCCGCGAGAGCGGCGCGACCTCGGCGAGGTCGGCGTTCTCCACGCCTTCGGCCTCCGCCAGGATCCGGCCCCGCACCTCGCCCAGCTCCTCGGCGAGGTGGTCCATCGCGACCTCCTGCAGCAGGGTCTGAGCGGCCTGAATGGCCCGATTGGTCATCGGGCGGTCGAACTGCTCACCATGGGCCCAGAGATTGCGCACCTTCCGGAGGTATTTGAGAGATCCCTCCGCCAGAGGCGATATCGCGCGGGTGAACGGCCGACCCAGGGGATCGAGATCCGAGGTGAGCAGTCGCACCAGCTGATTGAAGTCGCGCTCGCCGTATCGCTGGTTCCTGTTCTGAGGGTTCGGGTTGGCCTCGTCATGACGTCGGAGGACGACGGTCCAGTCCTCATCCGGCCCGATATGGGACGCCAGCACGCTGTTCACCGTCGGGAGCAGTCCGTCGACGACCGCATTCAGTGCTTGGTCGACGAGTCGGCGGTACTCGAGATCATTCATTCGACGGGATCCCCCTCAGGTCCGCGGCGCGGCGCGACACGGCGTCGGTCGATCCTATTGATGCGCACGCATACTCGCGATCCGGCACGGAAGAACTGCTCATCCCTCTCCGGCACCGGGCCGGCCATCACGTACGGGTGTTCGTGAGATGACGTCCGATGTATCCGATGTAGATCCTCCCGGAGCGATCCGTGTCGTCGAAGTAGTGCATCCTCGGCGCGAAGGAGTCGTTCGTCGACACCTTGAAGTGCGCAGGCATCAGGACGGATCCCGACGGGTGCACGTCGTCCGGAACCGGCAGCACTCGTTCGCGCGCCCAGGCGGCGTTCGCGAGGACCGACTCGCTCTCAGTCGCCGCGTGACGCGAGGCCGGGCACTTGAAGCCGGCTGGGGCACTGTCGGAGGTCAGGTACGTGTGGACCGTGCCGCGTTCCCAGCCGCTCGCCTTCGCCTCCGCATAGTCGTGTAGGACGTGCACGAACTCCCAGACCTTCGAGGAGTACTGTCCGAGTCCGTCCCGCTTGTCGACCTCCTCGGCGTCGGAAGCGCGTCCGCAGAACACGACCCGCTTCGCGATGGAGGCTCTCTCGGGGTCCGAGGTCTCATCGGGCAGCAGAGTGGCGATGACCTCCGACATCGAGCCCGGCGGCTCCCACACCGCATCGAGCGGCACGTCGAGCTTCTCGAAGGCCTGCAGTGCGGCGAGCTGCTCACGGAAATAACGAGCCTCGCGCTCGGCTCGGCGCAGTGCTTCGCTCTCGACCGCGAGATCGAGGAACACCGAGTCGATCCGCTGGTTGAGCTCGGTGTTCTCCTTCGTCAGGGCGGCCTGCTCGCGACCCTGGCGCTCGAGCTCCTCCTCGGCGACGAGCACCTCGGACGCTCGGGTCTCGATGAACTGGTCGAGAAGATCGATCGTCCTCTCGTCGGCGTCGTCCCGGTGGAGCCAGCGGTTGACCAGCCCGCGGACCCGGGTCATGAGGGGGACGCCGACAGGACGGGCGTCGGACTCCGGGAGATCGTCGGCGAAGGACAGAAGGCCCTCCAACGACGTACCCGCATCGACCGACGATCGAGCAGAGACCGGCGCCGGAGCCGGCGCGGGTGCGGGCGGGACTGCCGGAACCGGAGCGGCGACGCGGGCGTCGACGAGAGCCCGTCGGTGCACTTTGTTCTCCGCCTGCGCCAGCTCCTCCATGGCGAGTCGAACATCGTCGGGTAGACCGAGGGCGAGGAACCGCCTTTTCATCGCGGCCGCATGCGTCACCTGGAGGCGTTCCGACACGTGTCCGTTCGAGATCGACCGTGCGAAGGTGGCGGGCCCGAGGACGCGGTGCCGGAGGGCGTCCTGACGGGAAGCGAGATCGACGTCCGGCAGGAAGGTCCGCACTCGTCCACGAGGCACCTGGTGGCTGTCGGGGAGGCGCTGCTCGAACAGCTCAGCAGCTGACGCGCTGACGACGAAGGTCGTCGCCACCCCGTGGCTCTTCTTCGTGAGGCTCGCGACGATGCGGGTGAACTGCTGGTCGGTCTCCGAGTCGACCGACGTCGCGACGATCACCGAGCAGGTCCGGGTCGGATCGGCGATCGCGGCGAGGACGGCGTCCACTCCCTCGGCGTTCTCGACGAGGACGGGCGCCGCCGTGAGCCGCGTCCGTCCCTCGACCACGACGGAGTCGCGGAGCAGCGTGCCGACGATGTTCGGAGGTGCGACGACTTCGACCGGATCGGCGCCACCCTGACCCGTGACGCCGGCCTCGACGACCAGGGACTGCGTGAATCCGGAGGACCCGGGCGCGGAGATCGCCAGGACGGAGACGTCGAACGCCTTACCCGAGTTGGTCTCCGAGAACCGGTAGCGGCGGAGCCATCTGCTGTTCGTCGGATCGTCGCGATGGGTGGCGATGAGTCGACCGCTCCCACCCAGATCGAATTCGCCCTCCCCGACCCACTCGGCCTTCTCGAGTCTGCCGCGCTTCGACCCCGACCGGAGTTTGGATCGCAGCCACTCCTGGAGAGCTTTCTCCGCCACGTCGATCGCGTCGGCCGAATCGTCCAGCCTGAGTACGGCTCTGTATCCGATGACCATGCCTGACCCCCTGTTTCTCGTCACGGTAGCGGACTGCTCCGACATCGATCCGCCGGTCGTCCTCGACGAACCGGCCGTATCCGGTCCACGGCGGTCGAACCTCCGACCCGACTGCACATGCGCCACCCGCCGGTCCGACTAGTGGGGATCGGGGGTATTTCCGATGTCGAGGGAAACACTCGTCCGCTATCCGCGTTCGAGCCGGGGTAGCGGCCATGGCCTGCCTGGAGCTTCTCCGGTTCATGCTGTGGTGCTCCGGTAGCGTGCGCAGATGTCTCCTTTCAAGGAACTCCATTTCACCGAGCACGACGTCAGGGACGGGGGATCGCTCGCACTCTTCGTCGAGGATCGCTCCCGATGCGGCATCTACTGGCTGGACTTCGAAGACGGCGCCTCCTATGTCGGTCAGTCCGTGAACGCGCGTACTCGTCTCGCGTCTCATCGACGTCGGTGGAGCGACGTGACCACCGCACGATTCGCGGAATGTCGACCGGAACGCCTGGACGAACTCGAACTCGCTGTGATCCAGCACGTCCAGAAGACACGACCTCTTCGGAACGTTCTCCTCACATCCCGTCCCGGTGGGCTCGACGACCTGATCGTCACCATCGGGGAGGGCGCCTCCCTCGCGTTGCCCTGGGAGCGCGAGCGCCGCGGTCGACTTCTCGAGGAGACGGTCGGTCCGCCGAGTGGGAGGCAGACGAATGCGAGCTGGGAACGGCTTCGTCTCCATGAGGACTATCCACGCCTCGTCTCCTCCTTGAGGACGTTGCTCCTCGAGGCGTTCCCCAGTCCGGCACAGACGCAGGAGCTCCTGTGGACGCTGACGGCTCTGCCGTCCACGAACCGGAGCGCCGGGTGGCGACGTCTGTGCACACTCAGTGCCGGACGTCTGGAGATCCTGCGAGTCTTCGAGGAGACCTTGAACGGCCGGAAGGCTCTGCGCTGGTTCCTCAATCTGCATCCTGAGGCGTCGGGGAGGAGAGTGCGATCGGCTCTGGCGCACACCGACGCTCAGGATCCGACGATCCGGCGAGTCGCCTACAAGGCGGTACCGCAGCCGGTATGGACGATCGGCGCCGTGGGGCTCGATTCGCTGGACGCTGTTCTGGACGACGACGACATCCTGAACGAGGTCTACCGTCTCGTCGTCATGCTGATGAGGCAGGGCATGAACCCGCTCCGACGTCACCACAATCACCCATTCGCCACTGACGTCCTCAGGACATCGGCGGTCACCCCGATCAAACCATGAGGAATCCACCGGCGGCGGCATCGCTGAGAGCAGATCCCGTCGGCGCACCCCGACGCCGCTGCCTTGAGGGACGTCGGCATCGGGGGCGACGACCCGAGATCCGACGGATCAGTCGCGATTCCGCTTGAGCAGCCCTGCGACCTTGCAGCAGACGGCGGCGTCGACGGAGTTCCAAAGCGGTCGATGTGCTCGCAGATCCGATCGACACCGACGTTGAAACGGGACCGTGCCGTCCGCTAGCCGGTGGGCTCGGTCCCCGCCAGCCAGAGGAACTGCGGATCATCGGGACGTCGGAGGTCCTCCGGGAAGCGCGCGACGATGCTCGAGCGGCGACCGTTGACCAGAAGTGGGGTTGCGACGACGGCGGTGTGGACCGTAACGCGCAGGTTCCTCCGCACGGAGGGTCGGCGTCCGCCGGGCCCCGATTCGCCTCAGTCGATCTCCTCCAGCACGTAGGCCACCGCGTCCCGAAGCTTTCGCCGGCGCTTGTACACGATCATCAGGTCCTGTGGCGGTACCGCGCGTCGGTACAGCGTCGCTCGGTCGTCGATGAGAGCGACTGTCTGATTGCTGCGCTGGATCGCCCAGAACCGCGGCGGTCTCGCCGATAGTCGAGCAGCATCCGCGCCGGAGAAGTCGGTGAAGTGGTCCGGCACCTTCGGCGGACCGTAGCCGTGCTCGATCGGGGCGCCGTCGATGACGTTCCAGTGGTCGCGATGGTGGAGGACCTGAGTCATCACCGCGGAGAGGATCCGGTAGGTGAGAGATCGCGGCGTGGTCGAGTCAGCCGTCGGCTTCGACCATCCCAGCACCTTCTCGATGCGCTTGACGAGGGCGTGGGAGTTCTCCTCCGCGATCCCCTCCGCGAAGGGGATCGGCTCGGGAGCGTCCTCCAGCCCGTGGAACCAGATGCGGCCCATCTGGTTGAAGAACACGCGACCCTGCGGGCGTAAGGCGTCGATCACCGAGGGACCCCTGTAGTGCCCGTCCTCGAACACCTCGTAGAACGTCACGAGCCGCGAGTTCCGCCGGCACAGCTCGCTCGCCAGCCACCACGCCTGATCGACGACGAAGCGGTCCGCCGGCTCGAAGTCGTTCACAGTGTCGCCTCCCGCTCCGTCGCGTACCGCGGGGCCATCGACTCCATCTGCTCCATCACGAGCTTGATGGCGCCGGCCTGCTGGTCCGGCGGGTACCGGTAGCGCACGAGCAGCCGCTTGATCGACGAGCGGAGCTTCGCGCGGACGTCGTCGCGGACCGTCCAGTCGGTGCGCACGTCGCGGCGCATCGTCTGCACCAGCTCGCGAGCGATCTGGGCGAGCGTGTCCTCGCCCTGCAGGGTCACCGCCGAGTCGTTCTGCGTGATTGCGTCGTAAAGGGCGACCTCGTCGCTGCTCAGCGGAGGTGTGAATCGCTTTCCGCGGTTGGCCTCGTCCAGAACTTCGTTCGCGAGTTCGACCAGCGCCGCAATGATCTCGGCCGAGGTCAGCTGCTGATTCGTGTACTTCGTCATCAGCTCCGCGATCCGGGCGGAGAACGCCTGGCTGCGCACCACGTTGTTGCGCGTCGCCGCACTCGACTCGTCGACGAGGAGCTTGCGCAGCGCCTCGATCGCCAGGTGCGGGTTGCGCGCCTTCTGCGTCTTCTCGACGAACTCGGGGGTGAGCTGATCCAAAGACGGCTTGGGCATGCCGGCGGCGTCGTAGATGTCGAGCACCTCCCCGGTCGCGGTCGCCTGGGCGAGCAGCTGACCGAGCAGGCGCTCGATCTCGGCGGGGATCGGCTCGCCGTTCGCCTGCCGCTCCTCGGCGTCGAACTTCGCCATCCAGATGCGGACGTCCTCGTAGAACGAGATCTCGGGACGGAGCTCGGCGAGGTTCTGCGCTCCGGAGGCCAGCGCCCACGCCCGCGAGAGCTTGCTCGCGAGCGCCCGGAACCGCGCTGCCGGATCCTCCTGGCCCTCGGCGGTCGACTTCGACCGCGAGCGGAGGAAGTTGACGGCTCCCGACGCGGCGTTGAGGTAGGCCTTCGGATGGGACGAGGCGAGCTCGGCCCGCCAGTCGTGGTCGGCGAGGAGCGTGCGCAGCTCGGCGACCATCTCGACCGCGATCGCCACCGCCTCGTCGACGTTGCGGCCGACGGGCTTCTCGGCCTGGTCCGCCGCCGTGTACTCCGCGAGAGCCGCGGTGAGGTTGTCGACCAGCGGGGCGTAGGCGACGAGCAGCCCGTCCTGCTTGCCGCGGAAGGTGCGGTTGACGCGGGCCAGAGTCTGCATGAGCAGCGCACCCTTGAGCGGTCGGTCTAGGTAGAGCGTGTGCAGCGGCGGCGAGTCGAAGCCGGTGAGCATCATGTCCTTCACGATGACCAGCTCGAGCTCGTCGTCGACGTCCTTCATCCGCTTCTTGATGACAGCGTTCTCGGAGTCGCGGCGCACGTGCTCGACGACCGGCGAGACGTCGGAGGGGGTGCCGGAGTAGACGACCTTGATCCGACCACTCGTCGTCCCGTCGCCGTGCCATTCCGGCTTCAGCGCCACGATCGCGGAGTAGAGGCGGGCGCAGATCTCGCGCGTCGCCCCCACGATCATCGCCTTGCCGGGCGAGGAGATGGTGGCCTTCATCCGCTCGCTGCGCTCGCTCCAGTGCCGCACGATGTCGGCAGCGAGGGCGTCGATCCGCTCGGGGGCGCCGTAGAGGGCGTTGATGACGGCGACGCTCTGCTCGATCCGGGTCCGCTCGGTCTCGTCGAGACCGACGGTGGCCTCGTCCGCGGCCGCATCGATGTGCTCCTGGCTCACCCCCTCGGCCAGCTCGACCTTGATCAGGCGCGGCTCGAACGAGACGGGCACCGTGGCGCCGTCCTCGACCGCGCGGCTGAGGTCGTAGATGTCGATGTAGTCGCCGAAGACCTCGCGGGTGTCGCGGTCGTCGAAGCTGACGGGGGTGCCGGTGAAGGCGATCAGGGTCGCGCTCGGCAGCGCGTTGCGCAGGTGCCAGGCGTAGCCGTCGAGGTCGTCGTAGTGGCTGCGGTGCGCCTCGTCGACGATCACGATCACGTTGCGCCGGTCGGACAGCAGGGGGTGCGCAGCCTTCGCGTCGCGCTCCTCCTTGCTCAGCCCGAACTTCTGCAGCGTCGTGAAGTAGATGCCGCCGGTGAGCCGGTTGCCGATCTGCTCGCGCAGCTCCGCTCGGCTGGACACCTGCTTCGGCTTCTCGGGCAGGAGGAGGCTGCGCTCGAAGCCGGAGAAGAGCTGGCCGTCGAGCTCGGTGCGGTCTGTGATGACGACGACCGTTGGGTTCTTGAGGTGCGGGTGCCGGGCGACGAGGTTGGTGTAGAGCTCCATCTCCATCGACTTGCCCGAGCCCTGCGTGTGCCAGACGACACCGGCCTTGCCGTTGCTGTCGACCGCGGTGATCGTGCGGCCGACGGCCTTGGCCACCGCGAAGTACTGGTGCGGCTTGGCGATGCGCTTCTCGAGGCCCTCGGCGCCCTGGTCGAGGGCGGTGTAGTTCCGCAGGATCTGCAGGAACCGCGTCTGGTTGTAGAGCCCGTCGAGGGCGCGCTCGAGCGGAGTGACGACGTTGCCGTCCTCGCGCTCGTCGCGGCCGACCGGCCTGCCCTCCTCGTCGACGTTCCACGGCGCGAAGTGGTTGAGCGGCGTGAAGGGGGTCCCGTACTGCGCTTCGAGCCCGTCGGAGGCGACCGTGAAGACGCAGAACCGGAATGCAAGCGGGAACTCGCGCAGGTAGGTCTGCAGCTGCGCGTGCGCGGCGGCGACCTTCGTCGCGTCGCTGCCGGCCTTCTTGAGCTCGAGGATGCTGACCGGCATGCCGTTGAGGTAGAGGACGAGATCGAAGCGCCGCTTGTGGTCGCCCTGCTGGATCGTGACCTGGTTGACCGCCAGCCAGTCGTTGTCGTCGGCTTCCGCGGCGAGGAGCCGCACCGTGACGTTGCGCTCGACGCCGTCGGCCTCGAGGTAGGACAGGCGGTACCCCTCGACGAAGAACCGGTGGATCCGGTGGTTCTCGGTGATCGCGTCCTGGGAGGAGGGAGTCGCGATCTCGGCCGCCGCCTGCGCCAGATAGGTTGGCGGGATCGTCGGGTTCAGCTTCTGCAGCGCCGTCATCAGGCGCGGACGGATGAGCAGCTCGGCCCAGGAGTCGCGCTCGCCCGTCCCCGGGGCGATCTGCTCGCCGCGGAGCGGCCGCCACATCAGGTGCTCCTCGCCGAGCCGGTCGAGCGCGAGCTCCTCCCACTGCGCCTCCGAGAAGCCGGCCATCAGAGCACGTCCTCGACCGCGCGCTCGGCGTCCTTGACGCGGAGCTTGCCGGACATGAGAGCGGGGAGGAGGGTGTCGCGGAGCCTCGAGAGTTCAGTGTTCTCCACCGAGAGTGAGTGACTCAGGGCTGTTGATGCTCCGATGAGGTCACGAAGGGAGTCGCTCATCTCGTTTGGGTCGTGGATCTCAAGAGCGAGGACATCATTCGGGAGCACACGCTGATGGCTGCCTGAAGTCCCTGAAACACGTTCTTCCAGTGCTCTCGTCACTTCTTTTTGAGAGAGGACTGCCCAAAGGGCTGACGTCGAGAAACCGATCGGCTCGAGGGCAAGGAATTCACCAGAGGCGAGGCATATGCCGTCGATCGAAGGGACCTCCCAGATGCGAGGAGTCCGGGGGTTCAATTTGGAAAGGAGCACGACGGGATTTAATAGAAGGACTTTCGAGCTCTTGATATTGAGAGGGGATTCAGTGGTCGGGACCTTACTGGCATCGAATGCCGGAAGACTGTAATGCTTGACTCGAGGCTCTTGGACGCCGTCCGGGTTGATGGATGAGCGGTTGTAGGCTGTTACCGCTCCAAGCCGAATTTTCGGCATGCCGGTTGGTACGGAGAGAATAGCTAACCGCAACGCCAAGTGGGAGCTCTGCTGGTTGGCGGCGATCTTGTCGTCGAGTGCGCCCAGCACCTCCGCGATCGCTCGCTGCTCCGCTAGCTCGGGTGCTGGAATGGATACTGAAAGCAGGGCGGGCTGGCGTATGCCGACAACAGTCGACCCCGTGCCATGGTTGAGGATTCTTTGCTGAACGGTCTCGGACAGGAGTGAGTAATATAAAAATGCCTGGTCGAGCTTCAGTGGATCGCTCCTCAGCGCGAAAAGGCGTTGACCGAGCACGACGGGCCCATCTCGGTTCACTCGAGCGACCCGCCCTAGCGGGGCTTCGCTCGTGAGCAGAATGTCGCCCTTCCGGATCTTATTCGGCATCCATCGCTCAAAGATTTCCTGCGTGACGTAGCGGGCGCTTTCCCACTCGACTCTTCCTTCCGTCACAAGGATCGCCGAAAGGACCGGAATGCCGACATCGACGAACTCCGATCCGAGCTTTGCGGGGGTCTTCCCTCGGTGATCGATCAGTGCGCTCAAGCCATCTTTGAGAAGAATCTCGCTCAAAGCACCCGCTCCAGCTGCTCGCGCACGACCGCCGCGAGGCGGTCGGACTCGTCCATCGCCGCGAGGAGCTCTCCGCGCAGGCGCGCGATCTTCTCCTCCAGCGGCTCCCCGTCGTCGGCCAGCTCCGCCGCTCCGACGTAGCGACCCGGGGTGAGCGCGTAGTCGTTCGCCGCGATCTCGGCGTTCTTCGCCGAGTAGCAGAAGCCCGCCTTGTCCTCGTAGGCGGCTCCGCCGGCGGAGCGGGTGCCGCGCCAGGCGTGCACCGTCCCCGCGATCGTCGCGATGTCCTCGTCGCTCAGCGCGCGCTCGGCGCGGTCGACCATGTAGCCCATGTTCCGCGCGTCGATGAAGAGCACCTCGCCGCGGCGGTCGGTGACGCCTCCGCGCCCCGGCGTCTTGTCCTTCGCCAGAAACCAGACGCAGACCGGGATGCCGGTGCTGCGGAACAGCTGCGTCGGCAAGGTGATCATGCACTGCACCAGGTCCGCCTCGACGAGCTGGGCGCGGATGGCACCCTCGCCGCCCGAGTTCGACGACATCGAGCCGTTCGCCATCACGACGCCGGCGCTGCCGCCGGGCGCGAGCTTCGAGACGATGTGCTGGATCCAGGCGTAGTTGGCGTTGTTGGCCGGCGGCACTCCGTAGGCCCAGCGCGGGTCCTCCTCGTTCCTCGCCCAGTCCTTCACGTTGAACGGCGGGTTCGCGAGCACGAAGTCGGCCAGCAGCTGCGGGTGCTGGTCGCGGCGGAAGGTGTCCTCCCAGCGCGGGCCGAGGTTGCCGTTGAGCCCGTGGATGGCCAGGTTCATCTTCGCGAGGCGCCAGGTCCGCTCATTGAGCTCCTGTCCGTAGACCGAGAGGTCGCTGCCCTCGCGCTCGTGCGCCTCGAGGAACTTCTCGGTCTGCACGAACATGCCGCCCGACCCGCAGCACGGGTCGTAGATCCGGCCCTCGTGCGGCTCGAGCACCTCGACGAGCACCCGGACCACGCTAGACGGCGTGTAGAACTCGCCTCCACGTTTTCCCTCTTCGCGGGCGAACTTCTCGAGGAAGTACTCATACACCTCGCCGAGCAGGTCGCGAGCGCGCGTCGATCCCTCGCCGGTGAAGCGCGCGGAGTTGAAGATGTCGACGAGCTCCCCGAGCCGTCGCTGGTCCACGCTGTCGCGGTTGAAGATCTGTGGGAGGGTCCCCGTGAGCCCGCTGTTGTGCTCCATCAGGAGGCCCATCGCCGCGTCGACCAGCTCGCCGATCGAGCGCGCGGGCTCGGCGGCGGTCGCCTCGGTGCCCTTCGCGTTCTCGGCGAGGTGGCCCCAGCGCGCCGGGGCAGGCACCCAGAAGACGCCGCGGCCCACGTACTCGTCGACGTCGTCGATCAGCTCGCCGATCTGGTCGTCGTCGAGGCCGTCGGCGGTCAGCTCGGCACGGATCTGGGCGCGGCGCTCCTCGAAGGCGTCGGAGACGTACTTGAGGAAGACGAGCCCCAGGATCACGTCCTTGTACTGCGAGGCGTCCATCGAACCGCGGAGCTTGACGGCCGCCTTCCAGAGCGTGTCCTTCAGCTCCTTCATCGTCGACGGAGCGAGGGGGACGGCGGTCTTGGCGATGCGCGGTGCCATCAGCTGCCTTTCTGTGCGGTGCCGTCGACGTCGTCGGCGGCGGTCTCGGTGCGGGTGGGAAGAAGGGGGTGGCGGATGCTGCCGTGGACGGCGCCATCGGAGATCAGGGTCTCGAGCTCGCCGAGGGCCTGGAGTCGACGCTCGGTCTCGGCCCGCAGCTCGATGATGCGCGACAGCGCCGACATCAGGGGCGGGACTCGCTCGGGCACGACCCGTCGCACTGTCCAGTCGCGCCAGCGGCGGGAGCCCGGGGGCCGACCAGCGATGTCGGCGGCGAGCAGGTCGGGAACGAGGCCCGACGCCGGATCCATGATCGAGAGGATGCGGGCGGGGGAGGCGACGACGGAGCCGCCCTCGTGGTCGACGATCGCGGCGAGCGGCGAGGTGCAGAAGACGATGTCGCCGGGCTGCGTGCGCGCTGATCGTCCGTGCGCCCGCTCGAACTCGAGGATCCCGACGCGGCGCGAGCCCCGCTCGGTCTCGCCGAGGAGCTCGGGCAGACCGAGCACGCCGTGGCCGGTGGTTCCGATCTCGGCCTCGGTGAGGCGGGTGCCCGCGCGGTAGCGCAGAGCCTTCGAGGTGCACAGGGCGCCGATCGGCTGCGGAGCGAGTGACGCGACCTCGGCGTCGGCCGCCACCGGCTCGGCGGCCAGGTCCGCGACCCTCTCGCCGACGTCTCCGAGGAGCTGCTCGATCCGGACGGCTCGCGCAGCGGCGGCGTCGAACGGGACGCGTCCCACTCGCGGCCCGCGGCTGCGCTGCGTCAGAAGGGAGCCGGGCTGGGCGAGCATCGCGGAGGCGGCCTCCACCCGGCCGAACGCGAACGCGTGCGCCCTCAGATCCGCCGCCCGGCCCATCGTGGCGAAGACGTCGCCGACGACCAGTGACCGCACCGCCGTGTCGAGCGTCCGCTCACCGACGTCGGCGAGCAGGGTCCACCGCCGACCCTCCTCGACTCTGCCGTCGGCCGGGCCCACGACCCACAGGGCGAGGGACTGACGGGGATGAGCGGGGAGAAGGCCCTCGGGGAGTCGGACGATCGCCCGGATGCGGCCGTCGCGCAGCGCGTCTCGCCGAATGTTCGCTGCGGCGGCCGGCAGGCGATCGCAGAGTGCCGCGGCCGGGCCGATGATCACCCCGCGCTGGGTGGAGGGCATGCCGAGCAGGAGCTCGTCGATCGCCTCCAGCACGGGGACGGCCGCGGTCGTCGTCGCCCCCTCGTGCGGGAACTGCGCGACGAGTGTCTCCACGGCGCTCCCGCTCGTCTCCTCGTCGAGGCTGAGGTCGCGCCAGCGGACACCGTGAGCGGCGAGCCGTCGGCGCGCGCTCCGTCCGGCGCTCGCGTCGGACGGAGCTCCGAGGACGGCGTTGATCTCGCCGCCGTCGCCCGCGCGGATGCCGACGGAGATGATCAGCGCTGCGCAGACGCCGGTCGGGTCGACCACGGTCCCGGTGGCGTCGCCTCCTGCGAGGACGAGGGCGAGGTCGGCGACGAGAGCTTCCGCCTCCGGGTCGAGTGCGGTGCGCTCGGGAGCGGCCGGCCGTGCCCGGTCGAAGGCCGCGCCGGGAGTCCAGGCCGCCTCCACAGCGGCATCGGCCTCGAGGGCGGCTGTCACGAGGTGGGGTCCCAGCGCCTCGATCTCGGAGACGAGCCAGGCGTCGCCGGGGTCGATTCCGCGAGCGGTCGCGACGAGATCGTCGACGGCGGCCAGCTCCTCGCCGAGCTGCGCGCGCAGAGCGACGAGGGCGTCGAAGGCGTCGGGCTCGCGATCCGCGGCTCGACCGAAGGAGAGGACGTCCGCAGTCGCGTCCGGGTTGTTGCCCTTCGTGGTGGCAGCGAGCCACGCGGAGACGTCACCGGCGGAGAAGCGCTCCGAGCCGACCGCTCCAGTCACGGGCGCGGGGAACGGCGCGGCGCTGCCGCGAGCCCGTGAGCGCCAAGCCGAGACCGTCGGGCGCTGGACGCCGGCGAGCGCAGCGATGTCGGAGAGGGACAGCAGGGTGTCGGTCATCGCGCCTCCTCGGTCGGTGCGGTTCGGTGCCTCGAAGCTACTGGGTCCTGACAGCCCGTGGTCAAATGCAGCGATAAGGGGGCTTATCGCTGTTTACATCGCGGTCAGACAGCACCAGCCTCCAGTCTTCTCACCACCGCAGCAGCACCCGCCGCCGCACCGTCGCCGAGGAGGCCACATGCCCTACATCCGCCGCATCTCCGTCACCGCACCGGGGACCCGCAACGAGCACATCGTCGCGGTCCAGCACTCCGTCCGCGCCACCGGCCCCCTGCACTCCGAGCCCGTCGGCTCCATCGTCGGGCGCATCGACAGCGGGGCGGTCTTCCGCTCCCACAACGATCGCACCGGAGCCGAGGCCCAGGTGATCACCCGGCGCTCCGGCGCCGGCCGCCGGTACATCGCGACGACGTCCAACGGCGTCGAGTCCGACAACCTGCTCTCGCTGCCGAGGTACTGATCATGGCCGACGACCAGACCGGCCCCGAGCCGACCTACCCCGCTCCCCAGCCGGATCAGCTCGCTCCCGAGCGGGGACGGCGCGCTCTCCCGACCGACGACACGGATCACCCGGCGGAGAGCACAGCCCCCGCTCCGGAGGGCCTCGCCCCGAAGCCTGACGTCCCCGCCGCGGAGCACGGCACCACCTCCGCGCTCGCCGGTCCGCAGCGACGGGGGGCGGCACCCGCCCTTCCCCGGGTCCTGCCGGTGGTGACGGCGGCCGGCGGCCTCCTGATCGGGATCGTCCTCGGGCTCTGGATCCTGCCGGCGATCGGCTCCGCCGTCGGCTCGGTCGGGCCGACCGCCATCGAGACCGCTCTCGAGACGTGCGATGTCTCGCCCGGCGGGTACTTCGCACTCGGTGACGACGGCACGAGCCTCTCGATGCAGACGGAGGGCGCGGAGAGCCCCGGAGCTGATCTCGCGGACGTCGCCTGCGTTCTCACCGAGGTCGACGTGCCCGACAGCGTCCTGACGCGCATCGACAGCACCCGTGCCCTCGACGGTAGGCAGGAGGCGTCCTGGGACGACCTCGACGCCTCCTGGGGCTACCACCCCGACGACGGACTCGATCTCGTCCTCGAGCGCCACCGCGACTGACCCCCCACAACCTGAACGGAGACCCTCATGTCCACCACTTCTCAGAAGTCCTTCCTCACCGCCTGGCTGCTCGCCCTGCTGCTCGGCGGCCTCGGCGCCGACCGCTTCTACCTCGGCAAGCCCGGCACCGCGATCCTCAAGCTGATCACCTTCGGCGGACTCGGGATCTGGGTGCTCGTCGACCTGATCCTCCTGCTGACCGGGGCCACCCGGGACGGGCGGGGCAGGCCGCTCGAGGGCTACTCCCGCGCGAAGGTCCCGGCGATCGCCGTGACCGCGGGTGTCCTCGCGCTGTCGGTCGTCGTCGGCGCGATCTCCGGTTCGCGGGATCCGGCGCCGGAGCCCCCGGTCGCGGCCGCCTCCGCCGAGGCCGCCTCCTCCGCCGAGCCGGAGCCGGCCGAGTCGGCGCCCGCGGCATCCGAGGCCGAGGCCTCTCCGGAGCCCGCGCCGGCCCAGACCGCGCAGCCCGAGCCCGAGCCTGTGGTCGACGAGACCGCGGAGACCGCCAGTTGGGCGACCGACGAGTTCGGCACCTTCGCCTCCGTCACCGAATCGGGAACGGGGGACAGCGTCGTGACGCTGCCCGCCGGCGCGACCGCAGGAGTGGTCACTGCCGAGTACTCGGGCGAGGGCAACTTCGCGGTGCAGATCATCGACGCGCAGAACGCCTCGACCGGGGAGCTGCTGGTCAACACCATCGGCTCCTACTCGGGAGTGACCGTCTACGGCTTCAACTCCTTCGGCACCGGCGCCTCCGCCCAGATCACCGCGAGCGGCCCGTGGACGCTGCGCTTCGACCCCGTCTCGGCGAGTCCGGCACTCGCTCCGAGCGGCACAGGGGACGCCGTGTTCCTCTACTCCGGCGACGCCTCCCGACTCACCGCCTCGCACCAGGGCACGGCGAACTTCGTGGTGCAGGAGGAGACCGGCGGTTTCGGCTTCGGGCTGCTCGTGAACGAGATCGGGGCCTACTCGGGCACCGTCCCGCTCAGCGCAGGCCCCTCCGTGGTCTCCGTGACCGCGGACGGCTCGTGGACGCTGGCCCTCGGATGACCCGCGAGGAGGAGGGAGCCGTACCCTCCGACGCCGACGGTGTCTCCGGTTCGTGGCAGTCTGACGGACACCTGTCGAACACTCCCGGGGGAGCCCTCATGCCGAACAACCCGACCGTCGACGAGCCCGCCGAGGATGACGAGGCGGCTCGGGCCGACCTCGCGGAGGAGACGGGCAAACTGCGCGAGTTCTTGTCGAGCCTGACCGCGGACGACCTGAAGTCCGGCAACTGGTTCGAGAAACTGCTCGCCCAGTCACTGAAGACCTACACCGAGAAGGTCGATGCGGAGTACTTCCAGCGGAAGTACGAGGGCGTCCCGGCCGACGGGATCGTCGACCGGCGCATCAAGACGGCGGCGAACTATGCGGCGCTCGAGGGTGGCCTGTCCGCCGGCGCCTACACCGCGGCGATCATCACGACCCTCGGCAGTCTCGGAGGAGCGAGCCCGCTCACACTCCCGGCTGCAGGCGTCACCGTCATGGTCGACATCGCCTTTCTCACCCAGCTGCAGGTCCGCCTGGCCTGGGACGTCTCCGTCCTCTACGGGATCCGACTGGATCCCTCGGACCCCGAGGATCTGTGGAAGCTCATCCGGGTCGCCTTCACCATCAAGGGCGGAGAGGTCGTCAGAGAGGGAGTGCTGAAGGCGGCACCAGCGTTGATCCGGCCCTTCGTGAAGCGGTTCTACTCCGGCCCCGCCCTCGCGGCGGCCAAAGGTCTTCCGGTTGTCGGGAAATATCTCCTGCAGCGCAACGTCGTCAAGATCGCCATTCCGGCGGTCGGTGTCCCGCTCGCGGTGGGCATCAATCGCTGGACGACGGTCCTCGTGGGTCGCCACGCCCAGACCGTGTTCCGCAACGAGGCTCGGGTGATCGAGATCGCGACGGGGCTGAGCCGGCGGACGCGTCACCCGCAGCTCATGCTCTGGACGGCCTGGCTCGTCATCAACGCGGACAAGCGGATCTCGGACGACGAGATCCTCCTGATGCGGCACCTGATCGCCCTGGTGCGGGAGACGCACGAGGTGGTCGACGAGCGGCTCGCCCGCGTCGTCGACGTCGACCCGGAGGACATCTGGGAACGCATGGCCTCGGAGGACGGCGACCTCTCGGACGTGCTCGACGCGGCTCGTCGAGTGGCGGCCGTGGACGGCGACGTGAACGCGGCGGAGAAGGCCGTCCTCGCCGAGATCACCAGCCGCGCACACCGCGCCTGACGGCTCCGCGTCACTCGGCCCCGACCTCCACGGCCTCCTTCCCTCTTCTCGAAAGGCATCACCATGACCACTGCGACCGGCGACTTCCACGCCCGCGCCTCCGTGCAGTCGGGGCTGGATCACCTGGCACACCGGCTGGACGACATCCTCACCCGCAAGTTGGCTCACGTCCTCGGAACTCTCGAGTGGCCCACTGTCCTGCGCGAGCTCGACCGGGCGAAGGGATATCCGGAGCGCACCTACGACTCCGCGGATCTGCAGGCTCAGCTCCGCATGCTGACCGAGCGCCTCGGCGGGCTCAAGTACCCGTTCGACGACCCCTCCACCCGGGTCGTCTCGACGCTGGGGAGCGAGCTGAGGATCGTCCGGAACCGCTGGGCGCACAACGACGACTTCACCGGTCTCGACGCCTGGCGCACCCAGGACTTTGTCGTCCGCCTCCTCGAGCAGTTCGACGACGGCGAGGGTCTACCGGCCGCCCGCGAGCTGCGCGAGGCCGCCATGCTCGCCGTCGTCCAGGAGTACGGCATCGTGCCGACGGCCGCTCCCTCCGGAGTGGCGGAGGAGGAGAAGCCGGCCGGGGAGGCGCCAGCCGGGAAGGAGGAGGACGTCGTCCCCGATCAGGCCGTCCTCGTGCGTGAGGACGCGGCCGCCACTCCGACCATCGGTGCGTCCCGCGCGGAGTTCGAGCCGTGGACCGTGGTGTCCGTCGGCGACGTCGCCGTCCTCGACGAGCTGCCGAAGAAGGCGGCCAAGGAGAAGGTGCGCGCGGTCGTCGCCGAGATCACCGCGTTCGAGGGGCCGATCGAGCTCGAGCGGCTCGCGACGCTCGTCGGCCGTTCGTTCGGTCTGCAGCGGGTCCACTCGGCGCGGATCGAGAAGATCCGGCGGCAGATCAAGGGGTCGGAGGTGGTGATCGACCGCGAACGCTTCGTGTGGCCGCCGGAACTGGATCCGGAGACGTGGTCGGAGTTCCGGCCGAACACGAGCGGCGCGGATCGTCCGCTCTTCCAGATCAGTCCTCGCGAGATCGCCAATGCGGCCGAGTTCCTCCTCCGGACGGACCCGCAGCTGGACCGCGCGACCCTCGAGAGCCGGCTCCTGCAGACCTTCGGCCGCCGCCGGCGGACGGCCGCCTTCACCGCCCACCTCGCGAAGGGCATCGCCCGGCTGCCGAAGAGCTAGCCGCCGCGGATCGCTGTCGCACCTGTCCGCCATACTCGGCGAAGTCCATGCCTTCGAAGGAGATCCCGCTTGGAAACGTATGTCCGGACACCGCTCGATGTCTTCAATGTCCCGCAACGCCTCGTCGTGCCTCTGTTTCAGCGGCCCTACGTCTGGAACGAGACCGAGCAGTGGGAGCCCCTGTGGAGCGATGTCCGACGCATCACCGAGGTGCACATGTCGGCGCGCGGCTCACGGGCCGCGCACTTCCTCGGTGCGATCGTCTTGCAGCGGATGGAGACGGCGTACGGTGCACTCCAGGTGTGGCAGATCATCGACGGCCAGCAGCGGCTCACGACCCTGCAGCTCCTCCTCGACTCGGCAGCGTCGATCTTCGCCGCTCGAGGGGCATCTCACCTCGCAGCGCGGCTCGAGACGCTGACTCACAACGCCGCCGCTTATGTCTCCGAAGGCTCCCCCCTCAAGCTGCAGCACACCAACCGGGACGCCGCTGCCTTCAGCGAGGTGATGCTCGCCGAGGCTCCGGTCGACTACGACATGCTGGAGTTTCCCGCATCGTTGCCAGCGCGCTGCCACGCCTACTTCGCTGGGCGGATCACTGCCTGGCTCGAGGAGGCCGCCGCGGAGCAGCTGCCGATCCGGATGGAGACCCTCGCGAATGCGCTGACCCAGGCGCTGCAGCTCGTCGTCATTCAGCTCCGCGCCGAAGAGGACTCGCAGGAGATCTTCGAGACCCTCAACGCTCGAGGTACCCCGCTCACCGCTGCGGACCTCGTGAAGAATCTGGTCTTCCAGAAGCTCGACTCCGAAGGTGTGGACACGGAGCGCGCCTACCGCGAGGTCTGGCCCTTCGAGTCCGCCTTCTGGGAGAAGGAAGTGAGCGTCGGACGGTTCTCGATGACCCGGAGCTCCGCCTTCCTCAATCAGTGGCTCATCTCTCGCTTGGGTGAAGAGATCGGCCCGCGGCACACCTTCGCGAGGTTCAAGCACTTCGTGGAGCACGAGGCCGGGATTCCGATGAGTGCGCTCCTCGAGCAAATCGCCGGACAGGCCGGACGCTACCAGACCTGGGTCGAGCGGGCGGCCGATCCGGACAGGCTCCTCACCTCGATCGAGCTCGACATCTACCGCACGGATTCGCTCGACACGACGGTCCTGCGCCCTGTGCTCCTCTGGCTGACCGCACCTGGCACCTCCTTCAGCGATCGAACTGTCGACGGTGTCGTCGCAGCGCTCGAGAGCTGGCTGATCCGTCGTATGATCCTGCGCCGGCCGAGCAGCGATCATGGTCGTGTCGTGGCCGATCTCATCCGGTCGAACCGGGACGCTAGCGACTCCGAGCTCGTGGAAAGGGTCGTCGGACATCTGCGTCGATTGGACGCCGAGAGCACCTACTGGCCTGGTGACGAGGAGATCCGGGCGGTCCTGATCGACGAGGCCGCCTATCGCCGCTACTCGCGGTCCCGTCTCCGGATCCTGCTCGAAGCGGTCGAGGACTCGTACCGGGGATTCACGAGTGGGAAGCCCTCGCGGACAGGCTCGAGGGTCTCGCGTCGCAGTCTGCCGATCGAGCACCTCCTCCCTCGGACCTGGAAGACGACGTGGCCAGTCGCGACTGTCGAGGAGGAGGTGGCGCGGGACGCACACGTGCACCGTCTCGGCAATCTGACGCTGATCACGTCGAGCCTCAACAGCTCGGTTTCGAACGGCCCTTGGCTCGGAGAGACCGGCAAGCGGGCGAAGCTCGCCGACCACGACGTTCACCTCATGAACCGTCGCGTGAGGGACTCCTCGCGCGACGGCTGGGACGAGGCGCGGATCAGAGCGCGAACCGCGGAGATGATCGAGGCGATCCTCGCGACGTGGCCGGCGCCGGACGAGCACAGGGGTGAGATCCTCGACCGGGCGACTCGCGCCCGGTCAGAGGCGACCCTCCGCGACCTGACTGTCGCCGGCCTGCTGCCGAGCGGATCCGTGCTCCGAGCGCGGACTACCGAGACCGTCGTCGAGGCGATCGTGCAGGAGAACGGCGACCTGCTGCTCGACGGCCGGACCTTCGACACTCCATCGGGCGCGGGGAAGCACCTTTTGGGCCGCTCAGTGAACGGCTGGTCGTTCTGGCGGTTTACCGACGGACGCGGCCTCTCGGACGTCCGAGCAGAGTACGAGAGCCGCCGAGTGGGAGGAGCCCGCCCCGCGGACGGGTGAGGTCGACGTCGAGCCGCTCGTCGCTCAGAGGTCCGAGGCGCCGGTTCCTGCAGGCTCGACGGCGTGGACGGCCTGGGCCAGGAACCGCGCCGGCCGCGCCCGCGGCAGCACCGCGCTGACCTCCTGGAGCGCCTGGTCGGCGGGGATACCGAGGTGCCGGACGCTGTACGCGGCTCCGACGGAGGGCGTCCGGCTCCGCCCCTCGAAGCAGTGCACGAGCACGGTCAGGCCCTCGGCCCGGTAGGCGGCGACGGAGTCGGCCGCATCCGCGAGCACGCCGGCCGGATCGGCGTTGCTGCCGTCCTGGTCGACCAGCCAGACCGCGGTCCGCGCGCCGATGAAGGCCGGCACCTGCTCGCGGCCCACCCGGCACAGCGAGACGACGGCGTCGACGCGCGGGCCGGTGCCGTCCTCGGCGAGGGTGTCCAGGGCGGTCAGGTCCCCGAGGAGCACGCCGTCGTCGTGCGGGTGGACGACGAGCGTGGCGGGCAGGCCGCTCACCGGCCAACGCGCGGCGGCCGGCCAGCCGTTCTCGCCGGCGACGCCTCGGCGGGTGGCGAGCACGGCGCTGCGCACCAGGTCGTCAACGGTCTGCCCGGGCCAGCCGTGCAGGTGCCGGAGCCACGCGGCGGGAACAGCTGAGCGTCCCCAGCGGGCGCCGGCGAGCGACCCGGTGATCGCCGCGACCGTGTCCGTGTCGTTGCCGCTGCGGACGGCCAGCTCGATCGCCTCCTGGAGGGTCGTGCTGTGCGTGAGGGCGCACCAGGCGGCCTGGATCGCCGCGACGACCCAGCCGTTGCTCCCGGGGATGTCCTTCGGGTGCGCGGTCCGCTCGGCGACGTCGAAGCGCTCCGACCACAGCGTCCGCCGCTCCTCGGGCAGCGCGGTGATGCCACTGCGGACGTCGAAGGCGCCCTCGAGGATCGCGTGGCGGATCGCGAGCGACCACAGCACGCACGCGTCTCCGGCGTCGTCCTCGAAGTGCGTCAGGTCGCTCAGCCGACGGGCGGCGGCCGCGAGGGTCGCGTCGTCCGCGTGCAGCAGGCCGAGCGCGACCGGGCCGGTGCGCATGAGCGAGCCGTTCCCGGCCGAGCGTCCAGTGGACCGGTGCACCTGCTCCGCCGTGGCGCGCAGCTCGGACTCGCTCGCCCCGGGGGCCGTGGACAGCACGCGGCGGATCTGGATCCCGACGTCCTTCGCGGTCCCGGCCCAGGTCCGCCACTGCCTGCCGATGCGGTGCAGCGTCTCGGGATCGTCGAGGGAGGCGCCGGCCGCGAGCTCCTCGAGGATCGGGATCGCCATGCTCGTGTCGTCGGTCCACTCGCCGAGATCCCAGCCGCCGCCCGCGTGCAGCCGGACGGGGACGCCGTCGGCGAGCGGCGGGTGGAACTCGTACGGTGCGCCCAGCGCGTCGGCGGCCGCGGAGGCGACGATCGCGCCGACCGCCCGGTCCGTCTGCATCGACGTCAGCTTCGTCCTGTGTGTGGTCATGAGAGCCCCCGTTCCGGTTAGCGCGTATCTGCGCTAACTCCATGACACCGAAGTTAGCGCACTTCTGCTTCAATTACCAGATGGCAACCGCAGAGCTGACCGACCATCCGCGACCGTCAGTCGCTGTGGACGCCGCGGTGCTCACAGTGCCTCCCGGCGGCCCGCTCTCGATCGTCCTCATTGAGGACGGGTACGGCCGTCGCCTCCCCGGCACCTTCGTCCACGAGCGGGAGCGCCTCGACGACGCCGTTCGACGCGGACTGCGGACGAAGACGGGCATCGAGGGCGTCGAGCTGCGCCAGCTGCACGTCTTCGACGCTCCGGAGCGGGACGACCGCGGCTGGGTGATGTCGGTGGCGTACCTCGCGGTCGCGCGCTGGGAGGCGACGCAGGCGTCGGGTCTCGCCGTGCCCGTCGCCGAGAAGGGACCTCTCGCCTTCGACCACGACGAGATCGTCGCGCGCGCGCTGCTCACCATCAGCGAGGAGTACCGGAACCGCCCCGACCCGTACCGCCTCGTCGCCGAGCCGTTCACCATGCGACAGCTGCACGACCTGCACGAGCAGGTCGCCGGCGAGCCGCTGATGCGGGACAGCTTCCGCCGGGCGATGCTGCCGTTCCTCCGCGAGACGGGCGAGCTGGCGTCGGGTGCGGTGGGGAAGCCGGCGAGGCGGTTCGTGCGCGCGTGAGGCCGAGCGGCGGGGCGAGCAGTGCGCGTCTGCGACCGCGTGCGGCCGGCGCGAACAGCGGTCAGCGAGAGGGCTGATCCCAGACACGATCGAACTCGTCCGCGACGAGCGGCCAGACGAGCTCTTTCGCGACTGCCGCAGAAGTCGCAGACGTCACCAGCGGGCCGGACAGCACGAACTCGTGAGGGATGACGCGGCCGGCGGAGTCGCAGCGGCCCTCCGGGTCCGGGAAGCGCAGAGCGACCGTGCGGGCGCTCCTCTGGAAGGCGTCCGGAGTGTCCCCGAGCCCGTCGAACGCGGCTTCGTAGGCGTCGAGCGGGTCGGCGTGGCCGCCCTTCCGCAGGAAGCGGAATCCCCAGGTCCTGCCCCTGGTCGCCCAGATGAACGGATCAGAGTCGCCGCCGGTCACTCCCGGCTCCGCAGGAGGACCTTCTCGTCGACGCCTCGGTCGAGGTCGAGCTCGAACGCGGTGAGGGTCTCGGCCAGGAAGTCGTGTCGAGCGCGCGCGTCGTCGTGCAGTCCGCGCACCTTCTTGCCGGCGAATTCGGCTGCGGCTGCCCCGAGCCCAGGTCCGACGAATCCTGCGAAGGCAGCGATCGGACCGCCGAGGCGCGCGAGCGGTGCGGGCAGCTTCAGCTTCCCGACGAGAGCCGCGATGGGAACGGCGAACGCCAGAAGCCGCTCGGCGACAGCCCCTCCCCCCTTCATCGCTGCAGCCCAGCGGATGTACCGCGAGAACGGAAGCATCGCTGCGATCGGCAGAATAAGATCCACACCGATCCGCTTCGAGATCTCGATCTTCTCGGGCTCGAAGCGAGCGGACGACAGACGAACGAAGTCGTCGCCCACCGAGAGCGCCTCCGGCGCCTCGACGAATTCGCGCAGGACGCCCTGCAGCTTGTTGATCTCGGTCCCCGCCTTCTCGACGACGAGGTCCCGGAAGCGGACGACGTCCATGTCCGGAAGCAGGTCGGCCTTCGAAAGGGCGATCGTCCAGACGCGGGGGAAGACCGCGAACGGCTTGCCGTCCTCGAGGACGTCGTCGCGCTGCTGGAGGAGGGTCTGAGAGAACCCGGTCAGCAGGGCCTTCAGGTAGCGCTCCTCCTCCCCGGCATTGTCGAGCAGCTTCTGCGCGTCGACGAGGATCATCGCGACATCCGACCCGATCAGCGCGCGGAAGGTGTCGATCCTCCGCTTCGCTTCCGTCGGTCCGTCCGGCTCCTGCTCGAACCACTCGCCCGGATAGTCGTGCCATACGAGGCGCAACTCCTCAGCGGTCCCCGCCTTCGGAGGGTGGGCGCCTCGCTTGGGCCGGATGGCGAAGGAATAGGAGGTCTTGCTGAATCTCGTCGCCGGCGGCAGGACAGCGGAGTTCTTCATGCCGAGGTAGTTCTGGTGCAGCCTCCGCCCGTCGGCTGCATCGTTCGCCAGGAGATCGAAGCGGTCGGCGCCCGAGAGGAGCCCTTCCATAGCCAGACCGTAGAAGGAGGAGATGAGCACGGTCTTGCCGCTGCCGCTCTCTCCGAAGACGGCGATCTGCTGTTCCCGCGCGATTCTCTTCGACACCATGTCTCGAACCTAGGGCACGGCGCGCCGAGTGATCGACGCGCGAGATCTCTGCGACCGCTGACGGGCGAGAGCGAGCTCCAGAAGGCGATCCCACGGAAGATGCCGGCGGAGAAGCCCCGGGCGCCTTCTCGCCTCGGGCTCGGCTCGCGCTGCATCCGCCGCCGCCTGCACGACGGCAGGATCCTCGCCGAGTGCTTCCGCCATCCACACGAAGGCCGCAGGACACAGGAGCCGGTTGTAGGTCACCCGAGCGCTGGTGTTCGGAGTCGCCCGAGTGAACGCGCCCGAGCCCCTGCTGTCCTGGTTCCCGAACCACCGCACCATGTGCTCCTGCTGGCTCGACCACCACGCACCACGCCGCTGAGGGCGGTCCTTCTCGTACTGGTCCGAGATGGGAAGGTGCGCCTCGCACCCGCGGAGGATGCGGACGAACTGCCTCACGTCGAGATCGTCCACGTCAGAACCGTCCCGGGCCTCCCGAGTCCGTGACGTCATCGGATGTCCCCACCCAGCCGCTCACTCATCCCCGCGACCTCCTGCCACGCTCCGGTCGCCCGTTCCTCCGCCGTCGCCTCCCGGAGCAGCGCGGTCAACCGCTCCCGCAGCCGCAGCTCCGCCTCGGTCATCGCGCTCTCGTGCCCCCGCGCGAGGAGGTACGAGTGAGCGTCCGTCGCGAAGGCGGCGAGGGCGTCGAGGAGGATCTCGAGGACGCGGGCGGCCTCGCCGACGCGGGACGGATCGCGGGGCACCGGCAGCATCGGCACGAGCCGCAGCCTCCCCTGCCAGAGGCGCTCGTCGAGCGGATCCGCGAAGAGGGTGAGGGCGGTCGCGAGCGTTCCCGAGGCGGAGGAGGGGAACGCGCGGCGGACGTCGTGGACGATCTCGTGGAAGTGGTCGTCGCTGAGGCCGAAGCCGACGAAGAGCAGGTGCCGGGTCGCGAGGGTGGCCTTCACGATCGAGGAGAGGGCGCGGCGGGAGGAGTCGAAGCCGAGGTAGTCGTCGCGGGTGAGGACGATCGAGGACGGGTCGTCGACGGTGCCGTGGAGCTTGAGCAGCCAGCGCTCGTGGTCGCCCTCGTGGGCGCCGGGGATGACGGCGCGGGGGACGCCCGCGTCCTCGGACGCCGTCTCGAAGAGGCGGTCGTAGTTGAGCGTGATGGCCTGCTCGGAGTCGATCGCGGTGAGGAGCGCCGGAGCGAGACCGTACCGCTCGAGGGAGCCGATCTCACGGGCGACGGCCTCGGCGAACCGTCCGGGCTGCTCCTCGTCGAAGAGCGTCGCGAGGTAGGACGCCTGGTCGAGCACGTTCTTCCCGCTGAGGACCGCGGACGTCTCGGAGTCGAGTCCGATCTCGCGGCCGAGCTCCTCGAGCAGTCCGTCCCAGGAGGGGCCGCCGGCGCTGACGCTGGTCCCGGCGCCGAGGAAGGGCACGAGCCGGCGGCGCCGGGCGCGCTCGGCGAGGCTCTGCGCCTCCTCGAGGGCCGGAGCCTCCAGCTCGGGCCAGGACGTTGCGGGATCGAGTCGTCGCCTGGACTGGGCGAAGGCGTGGACGTCGGCGCGGAGGGTGACGATCGCGATGTCGACCCGGAACGCCTCGGCGGCCTCCCGCAGCAGGCGGAGCTGCTGAGCGAGCACGGCGTCGCGGAGGGTCCCTGATCCGCCTCCCGCCGTCGCGAAGAGCGGCACGGCCAGGAGCGGCAGCGGCCGCCTCGTGCGCCGATCCCTCGTCGCCGTCCGCCCGGCGACCTCGACGAAGGCCCGGAGGCGGCGGGCGATGTCGGCGAGTCCTTCGCTGTCCTCGGCGTCGCGCACGGCGCGATCGGGGACGGCGGTGAGGACGGGAGTGGGCTCGCCGTCGCGCGGCGCGAGCGGCAGTGCCGCCTGTCGGCCGTCCGAGAACTCCGGAGTCAGTACGGCGCGTGCGCGATCCTCCAGCTGCGGCACCCCGCGCCAGAAGTCCGTGAACGAGAGGAAGCGGTCCGTCGGCAGGAGCCACGCGTCGCAGGCGAAGTGGAGGAGGCTTCCGCGGGTGACGAAGAGATGAGGTCGAGGCACGGCCTCTTCCTATCAGCATCGCTGAGTCGCCCGGGAGGGCTCGTTCTCCGCATCGAGAACGAGCACTCCCGGGCGACTCGGTGCAGAGGGCCGGGAGTCACGCGAGCATCCGATGCCGATGTGACACCGGCGTCAGCGCCCGAGCACTCCCGCGTACACCGCCAGGTACTCGTCGACCATCCGGTCCACCGCGAAGCGGCGGCGCGCAGTCGCCCGCACGGCCGCCCGATCGAGGAGCCCGGCCCGCTCGACCGCGGCGACCGCCTCCGACGCGGAGCCCACCGCGTACCCGGTGACGCCCTCGTCGATGATCTCGGCCATGGATCCGCGGCGGTACGCGATCACCGGCGTCCCGCACGCCATCGCCTCGACGACGGAGAGGCCGAACGGCTCGTCGAAGCCGATCGGATGCAGGAGCGCGAGCGCCCCGCCGAGCACGAGGGCGCGCTCCTCCGGCCCGACCGAGCCGCGGTAGACGACGCGCGTCCCGTCGACGAGCGGCTCGACCTCCTCGCGCCAGTAGCGCTCGTCCTGCACGATGCCGCAGATGAGGAGGCGGCGCCCGGCCGCGGCGGCGATTTGGATCGCCTCCGCCGTGCCCTTGTCGGGGTGGATCCGGCCGAGGATCACGAGGTCCTCTCCTCCGGATCCGGCGGGGAAGCCGTCCACGTCGATCCCGTGGTGCACCGTCGCCGCGTAGTCGAGCTCGGGGGAGCGGTCGCTGTCCGAGATCGACACCAGGTGCGCGGTGCGGGGGTGCCGCAGCGCCTCGCGGTAGGCGGGCAGGATCTCGGGCCCCGAGAAGCCGTGCACCGTCGTCACGAGTGGCACGGGCCACTGCGCCGCGAGGGTGAGCGGCAGCCAGTCGAGGTGGTTGTGCACCAGGTCGAAACCCCGGGCACGGTCGAGGACCGCCGCGATGTGCAGCGCCTCCCAGACGCGGCCGTCGCGGCCCGACTCGGCGTAGCCCGTCGGCGCGACCGACTCGAGCGCGGCCGTCGTCACGGAGTCGCCGGTCGCGAAGAGCGTCACGTCGACTCCTCGGCGGACCAGGCCCTCGGTCAGGAGGCTCGCGACCTGCTCCCACGGCCCGTAGTGGCGCGGCGGCGTGCGCCATGCGATCGGCGCGAGCATCGCGATCCGCAGCCCGGCCGCCGGGTCCCCGGGTCCTGCGGTCATCGGGCGGCGACGGCCGCGGGGGCCGCCGGGACGCTCGGCCGAGTCGGCTGCAGGCCGGCCCGCCGCACGACGAGCGAGGTGTGCAGGGCGGCGATCGTCGACTCCGCGCCCCGGTTCTCGTTGCGCCCCTGCGGCTCCAGCCCGTCGTACCCGGCGCCGGAGAGCGGATCCACCATCACGGTCGCGGAGTCGTTGACCCCGTGGAACCAGGCCCAGCAGGAGGCGAGGCCCTCGCGCCAGAGCGGATCCTCGTCGAGCGTCAGGGCGCGGGCGCACGCGGCGGCGATGGCGGCGACCTCGATCGGCTGCTGGTCGAAGAGCACTCCGAGCTCGTCCGGCCCGCGGCCGGCCACGCCCGTCACCGAGAGGCGGCCGTCGCGCGACTCGAGGCCCAGCAGGAAGGCGAGGGCGGCGAACCCGCGCGCGAGCAGCGGCGGATCCTGCAGCGCCTCGCCGGCCGCCAGGAGCGCCTCGGGGACGCAGCCGTTGGCGTAGCGCAGGCGCGCCTCCGGCCAGGGCCAGGCCTGGTCCGTGCAGGAGAGGAGCATCGGCGCGGCGTCGTGCAGCAGCTGGACCGCGACCAGCGAGTGCGGGCGGACGGCGACGACCTCGACCGCGCCGAGCACCGCGAACGTCATGGCGCGCAGGTCCGGCGAGCGCTCCTCCGCGAGGTGGAGGAAGAGCCGCATCGCGCGGCGGCGGGTCAGCGGCAGCTCGGCGTGCGCGGCGACGACCCCGGCCGCCCAGACGCTGCGGCCCCACCAGTCGCCGAGCGAGGAGGCGTCGGCCCACTCGCCGTCGGGCGACAGCCGGTTGTGCACGGTGCCGTCCGGCTCGGCGGCCGCCTCGAGGAAGCGGAGGTACTGCTCCGTGAGGCGTCGGGTCCGGAACGTCTGCTCCGGCTCCTGCGCCGCCACGATCAGGGCGCGCGAGACGTCGTCGACGCAGTAGCCGTGCTCGGGACGGGGCGCGTCGAGCAGCGCGTGCTCGTGCAGCCCGCGCTCGTCGGTGAGGGCGTCGAGGTGCTCGTAGGGGAGTGCCGTCGCGAGGGCGGGCCCCGCGGTCACGCCGCGTGCTCGATGCGGAGGCGCTCGACGAGATCGAGGTAGAGGCCGGCGGCCGCGGGCCAGGAGAGGGCGGCCGGAGCGGCTGCGGGGGCGGAGTCGGCGAGCACCTCGCGCAGCGCCGCGGCCATCGCGGCGGGGTCCTCGTGCGCGACTGTGCGGCCGCGGCCGTTCCCGAGCAGCTCGAGAGCGTGGGGGAACTCCGTCGCGACGACCCGTCGTCCGGCGGCCAGCGCCTCCACGAGCACGCCCGAGGTGACCTGGTTGCGGGAGTCGTAGGGCAGCAGGACGGCGTCGGCTTCGGCGACCGCCGCGGCGAGCTGGGAGGGATCGAGGTAGCGGCCGTCGAGCACGACCCGGTCCTCGAGCCGCAGCTCGGCGATCAGGTCGGCCAGCGACTCCCGGTAGGCCTCGCCGGCGTGCGCGACGACCTTGGGGTGCGTCTGCCCGTAGACGGTGTAGTGGGCGGAGACGCCGGCGTCGCGCAGGTCGGCCATCGCGCGGATCCCCCACTCGATGCCCTTGCCCGGGCCGATCAGGCCCCAGGTGATGATCTGCGGATCCGCGGCGGCGGCGGGGCGGGCGGCCGCGTTCCAGACGGGGACGCCGTGGGCGATGACGACGACGCGCGAGGCGTCCACGTCGTAGCGGCGCTCGAGGATCTCGGCCGCGACGGCCGTCATCACCACGACCGCGTCGGCCAGGGAGGCGACCCGCTCCAGCACGAGGCGCTGCGAGGGGGTCGGCGTCTCCAGCACCGTGTGCAGGACCACGATCACGGGCACGGCGAGCCGCTCCATCAGCGCGATCACCTCGTCGCCGTCGGGTCCGCCGTAGATGCCGTACTCGTGCTGGATGATCGCGACGTCGCAGGAGTCGAGCTCGGCGGCCGCGCGGGCGGTGCTCGCCGGGTCGCCCGCGACGAGCTCGGCCATGACGCTCGTGCCGGGCGTCGATCCGGGCACGGCGAGCTCGTCCATCACGCGGACGGTGCGGATGCCGGCGCCGTGCTCGTCGGCCAGTGCTCCGCCGAGGGCCT
>NZ_PSUC01000228.1:0-751 GCF_002931635.1 Rathayibacter sp. AY2B7
GTTCGAGAAGCTCGAGGGCTGCGTCACCTGCCTCTCGGTCCGCGTCCGCTGACGGCGGAGGCGGGAGGTGCCACCGGGCCGGAGAGCTTCGGGCAGCCTTGAAGGCTATACCCCGGCTATGTGCTCCGTCCAGCGGCCGCCGCGATCCGGCGGTTCCCCCGCCTCCGCCGTCAGCGGACGCGGACCGAGAGGCAGGTGACGCAGCCCTCGAGCTTCTCGAACTCCGAGACGTCCACGGTGAGGACGCGGTAGCCCAGACTCCGCAGCAGCTCGGCGCTCCGGGGAGCGGAGGCGGCCATCAGGAGGGTGTCGTCGTCGAGGACGACCACGTGGGCGCCCGGCTCCTCGGGCATCGGCAGGAAGGAGGGGAACAGGCGCGGCTCGTCGACGACCGGCTCCCAGCCGATGACCGTGCCGTCGGGCAGCGCGGTCACGGCGCTCTTGAGGTGCAGCACCTTGGTCAGCGGGACCGCGACGACGTCGTACCCGCGGGGGCGGAGGATCGCGCGCAGCTGGGCGACCCCCGCCGCGTCGGTCCGGCCTCCGCGGCCGACGTAGACCGTCGATCCCACCTTGAGGACGTCGCCGCCGTCGAGCGTGCCCGGCTCCTCGATGCGGTCGACCGTCAGGCCGAGGGCGCGGACGGCCTCCTCGGCGCCCGCCGTCTCTCCGCGGCGGGACTCCGCTCCGGACCGGGCGATCACGGCGTGGTCGCCGAAGACGACGACCGCGTCCTCGAGGAAGACGGAGT
>NZ_PSUC01000229.1:0-713 GCF_002931635.1 Rathayibacter sp. AY2B7
ACTCGGCGAGCGCCTTGGCCAGCTCGGTCTTCCCGACGCCCGTGGGGCCGGCGAAGATGAACGAGCCCGAGGGGCGCTTGGGGTCCTTGAGGCCCGCGCCCGGTGCGGCCTAGGCTTGTCGAATGGCCGATTGGAAGTACCCGGTGCGCCGCGCGCGCACGAGCGATGTCCCCTTCATCCAGGAGCTCAGCGAGCCGCTCGTGAACGAGCGCATCCTCCTGGGCAAGGACCGCGTGGTGCTCTACGGCGCCGTGCAGGAGTTCCGCATCGCCGAGGACGGCCACGGGACGGCGATCGGCTGCGGTGCGCTGCATGTGATGTGGGACGACATCGCGGAGGTGCGCACCCTCGCGGTCGCGCAGGACTGGCTCGGGAGGGGTGTGGGCCACCACATCCTGGAGCGCCTCGAGAACGACGCGCGCGAGCTCGGCCTGAAGCGCCTGTTCTGCCTCACCTTCGAGGTCGACTTCTTCGCCCGCCACGGCTTCGAGCCGATCGGCGAGAAGGTCGTCGACCCCGAGGTCTACGCCGAGCTGCTCCGCTCTCCCGACGAGGGAGTCGCCGAGTTCCTCGACCTCGCCCGGGTGAAGCCGAACACGCTCGGCAACACCCGCATGCTGAAGACGCTCTGACCGCCGCCACGTCGTAGCCTGTCCCGGTGACTCCGCCGCCCCGCCGCCTGCCCTCCCGGGTCTACCGGCGACGCCGCGCCG
>NZ_PSUC01000230.1:0-704 GCF_002931635.1 Rathayibacter sp. AY2B7
ACGCCGGTGGCAGTGTGGGCTGGGTCTTCGCCGCTGGTGCCGGATGGCCGCCCGAGCGCCGCGATCTCGTGCGTGAAATTATCCAGCAGCACGCCTGGCTCGGGTGCGTCCCCGCCGTCTCCTAGAACGATTGATCGCACTGATCGCGTCGCGATCGGCTGGATCGCGTTCACCGGGCTCCTGGACTAACCGTCCGACCATCGGTGAGGCGGCCTCCGGAATGCCGACCATCGCTCTCGTCGCGGGACTGAAATGTGTTCTGCGGTGTCGACTGCTGTTGACCTGACGTTGATTTGCGGAGGAACGTGCGCCGAGGTGCCACCGGCTCGCTCCTCAGATCCCAGACTCGATAAGAGAGTTCCAGAATACTTCGCCTCGCTCTATGCCATGCGCGGCAGTAAAGCGCGCGGCGTGAGAGTGAGGTTTTACTCGGGCCTGGTGACGCATCTCGCCGCCAAATTCTTTTACGAAGTCGAGTCTCGGGTAGCTGTTCACGACTTCGAGCAGCAGGCGTCAGTCCCAATACTCAGAGCCGCTGCCGGCGACGTCCAGCGATGTTGCGGCTTCGAGAAGGTAGGCCTCGACATCTGAGGGATTCACTGTCGGCCAGGCGTGCTGCTGGATAATTTCACGCACGAGATCGCGGCGCTCGGGCGGCCATCCGGCACCAGCGGCGAAGACCCAGCCCACACTGCCACCGGCGT
>NZ_PSUC01000231.1:0-703 GCF_002931635.1 Rathayibacter sp. AY2B7
AGCACCACGGCGATCCCGACGACGATGCCCAGCGTCAGCAGCCCGACCTCGAGCAGCCGGCCGCCCGCCGTGATCGGGAACCCGTTGATCGCGTCGTCCCCTCCCGCAGCGCCGACTACGAGCGGCTCGCCCGCGTGACGGCGCTCGTCACCGCCATCACCGAGGGCTCGCCGGAGGTACGGGTCGCCGACGCCGTCGACTCCGCCGAGGCCCGCGAGGAGGCCCGCCACCAGTTCGAGGCCGCGCACGACCGGCTCGACGCGATCCTCGTCCAGCCGCACCGCTACCGCCGCGGAGTCGTCACCCTCACGCTCGCGCTGATGGCGGCGGGCGTCGCGCTCCTGCTCGGGGGCGGACCCCTCGTCGTGCTCCTCGCCGCCGCGACGGCCGCCGCGATCGATCTGGTCAACCAGCTGCTCGCCCGCTGGGGCCTGCCCGCCTTCTTCCAGCAGATCGCGGGCGCCGCGCTGGCGACCGGAGTGGCGGTGGTGCTGCTCGCGGTCGTGCCGCGGCTGCCCGTGGAGCTGGCGGTTCTGCCGCCCGCGCTCGTCGTCGCGTCGGGGGTGGTCGTGCTCCTCGCCGGGCTCTCGTTCGTGGGAGCGGCGGACGACGCGATCAACGGGTTCCCGATCACGGCGGGCGGCCGGCTGCTCGAGGTCGGGCTGCTGACGCTGGGCATCGTCGTCGGGATCGCCGTGGTGCT
>NZ_PSUC01000024.1:0-33245 GCF_002931635.1 Rathayibacter sp. AY2B7
GAGCGCATGAGGGTTCACGAGCGCGCGGTGCGGCACGGGCGGCTCCGGCGGCGGTCCGGGGTGCGGACAGTGGTGGTCGGGATCGCGGCGGTGGTCGGCGTCCTCGCCGTCAGCGCCACCTCGCTCGTGGCGATCGCGACGGTGAGCATCAGCCGGAACGTCGCCGACAACGCGGTCGATCTGGGCGTCGCTCCTCCCACCGCCGGGAACGTGCAGATGGGCGCGGTCGAGGGCGGCTTCGACGTCCTGGTGGTCGGCACCGACAACGACGCCACGCAGGGCGACACGTTCGGCGTCCGCGACGACACGCTCAACGACGTCAACATCCTGCTCCACGTCTCGGCCGACCACCGCAGCGCGACGGTGATCAGCTTCCCGCGCGACCTGATCCTGGACCGTCCCGCGTGCACCGACCCCGAGACGGGCGTCGTCACCGAGGCCGCCGCCGGCGTCCCGCTCAACTCCGCGTTCCAGTACGGCGGGCTCGCCTGCGTCAACGACACCCTGCAGCAGTTCACCGGCCTGACGGTGCCCTACGCCGGCTGGGTGTCCTTCAACGGCGTCATCGAGATGAGCAACGCCGTCGGCGGCGTCCCGATCTGCCTCACGGGTCCGATCCTCGACACCGACTCGGGCCTCGACCTGCCCGCCGGCACCTCCACCGTCTCCGGGTCGATGGCCCTCTCGTTCCTCCGCAGCCGCCACGGCGTCGGCGACCAGAGCGACCTCAGCCGCATCTCGTCGCAGCAGCAGTACCTGGCCTCGCTGATGCGCACCGTCCGCTCGGCCGACACCCTCTCGAACATCCCCGCCCTCTACGGACTCGCGCAGGCGACCTCGTCGAACGTGCACCTGTCGACGTCGCTCACGAGCCCGGCGACGATGATCTCGCTCGCCCTCGCACTGAAGGACGTCGACCTCTCGAAGATGGTGTTCGTGCAGTACCCGGCGCTCGACGACCCGGACTATCCGGGCAAGGTCGTGCCGAACGCCGAGGTCGGCGCCGAGCTCATGAACCGCGTCCTCAACGACCAGCCGGTGACCCTCGCGTCCGACGCTCCGGCGGAGGAGGCGCCCGCGGCGGAGGCGCCCGCGGAGGGCGGCGCGGCTCCGACGGATCCCGCTCCCGTCGCCGTCGACGCTCCGGGCCAGACCGCGGCGGAGGAGACCTGCGCGGTGCCGTCCGACTGACCCGACAGGTCTCGGGTCGGCGAAGGCGCCCGGGCGGTGTGCCCGGGCGCCTTCGTCGTGCGTGGTGCGCGGCCGTCTACGCGCGGCGGCGGCGGAGCACCGTCAGGGCGAGACCGCCGAGGACGCCGAAGGCGGCCAGGGCGAGCGGCGCGGTCGTCGAGACGCCGGTCGAGGCGAGGACGGGGCGGTGGCCGCCCGTCTGCGCCGCGGGTCCGGAGCCGGCCGGGTGCACTGCGGGCCCGGCGCCGGCAGGGTGCGCCGTGACGGCGGCGACCGCGGCGGAGCAGTCGGCCTCTCCGGCGATCGGGTCCTCCTCCGTCAGCGTGTAGTCGTAGGAGGTGCTCGCCACGAGACCGCTCGACGTGCCGCGGGCGATGACGCAGTAGATCTCGCTCGCCGGGTCCTGCAGCGGGTACTGGCCGAGGGAGATCAGGCTCCAGCCGAGCGCGTCGACGCCGACCTCGAGGCTCGAGCCGCCGCCCGTGAGCGTCTGGCGCGCACCCGAGGTCGAGAAGACGCCGATCGAGACGGTCTCGTCCGCGCCGAAGCCGAGGAGAGCGCCACCGCTGGTGGGCTGTCCGTCCGCCGGGGCGGGCTCGGGCGAAGCCCCCTGGGGCCAGATCCGGATCGCGGTGCGCGAGGGGACCTGCTCGAGCGACGACGTCACGGAGCGTCCGCTGGTCTCTCCCGTGGCGGTGACGGTGAAGGTGCCCAGCTGGTCCGCCATGGTGTCGGCGTCGAGCAGGACGAAGGCCTCGCCCGAGAGCGGGGTCGGCGCGGGGGGCACGAGGGCGGAGGTGCTGCCGTCGGGCGCTGTGAGCGTGACGGACACGTCCTCGCCGCGGTCGAATCCGCGGAACGAGGCGACGACGCCGTAGATCCGGAACTCTCCGACCTGGATGTCCGCACCGGCCGGGAGCACCCCGCCGTCCTCCCGGTTCTGGAAGACGACGCTCGTGTCGGGCTGCGTCACGGTCAGCTCGACGGCATCGGAGGCGACAGTGGCGCCCGAGGCGTCGAGTCCCTCCGCGACGACGGAGATCGTCTCACCGGGGAGCGGGAGGTGGGGGTCCACCGCGACGCCGTCCGCGTCGGCGGGGAGCCAGTCCTGGAGGCGGAGCTCGCCGGAGGCGGTGATCACGCTGGTGGTGACGGCCTCCTCCGAGTCGCCGTCGCGGAGCACGACGACGGCGACGGTGCCGGGCTGGAAACCGGTCCCGGACACGTCCAGGCCGCCGGCCCAGCCCTCCGCCGACGGGATCGCGGAGAACGCCGAGCCCGCTTCGTAGGTGGTGCGGTCGAGGGCGATCGCCAGGGGCGACTGCGCGCTCTCGACGGGCGCGATGGTCGGAGCCGGAGTGGGCGCCGGGGTCGGAGTCGGCTCCGGAGTCGCGGTCGGCTCCGAAGTGGCGGTGGGCTCCGCGGTGGGAGCCGGCTCGGCCGGTGCGGGGCTCGAGGCGGCGTCAGGGACGACCTCGGTGGCCAGGGCGACGGACGGGAACGCGAGCGCCCCCAGCAGTGCCGCAGTGGTGATGATGGTGACGCCGTGGCGTCGTCGCGCAGAACGCACGATTCCTGCTTCCTCCGAGCCGCTGATCGCGGTCGGCTTCCCCATGAGCGGGGGACGCTCGCCCCCTGTCGCTGAGTGTGTCCTATGCGGAACCTCAGCCTGTGCCGGATCCTGCAACGATCCGATCACGCCGCGCGGCGCGAGGTGACGGTTCGGTCACGGGCGCGCGCGGCGACCCGGACAGACTGGTGGGCGACGCTCCCCGGGGGCTCCTCAGATCGGCGGCACGACCAGCAGCACCACGCCGATCGCGGCGCTCATCGCGGCGACCACGCACCAGCGCTCCGCGCGGGTCCCCGCGGGACCGCGCGTCCGCGCCACGGCGCCGAGACCGATCGCGAGCACGGCGATGCCGACCTGCAGCGCCACGGTGGTGCGGATCAGCGTCCAGGCCTCGAAGGCGCTCGCTCCGGTCGCTCCGGTGGCGAGCAGCGGCACTCCGCCGACGCCCGTCGGCACCAGCAGCAGGCCTGATCCGATCGCGAGCGCCGCGACCAGGTGGGCGAGCACGTCGTCCAGCGCGGTCCGTGGGGGCGCGCCGACCGGCCCGAGAGCGGCGGCGCCGGGCCTCATCGCGACAGTGCGGAGGTGCATGGGGCGAGCGTAGGTCCGGACCGCACCCGAGCGGACCCCCTGCGGAGGCCCCTGTCCGGTGGGCATTCCGGGGGAGGATCGGCGCTGAGCGCGCAGTCGACCGGCCCGGTCCTCCGGTCGCCCGTCGACGCCGTCCGAGCGGTTCGCGACGCGGCCCCCGATGCTCGCGCCACGGGCTTCAGCCGGGCGGCGCGTGATGGATACGGTCGTCGCGGGGCCGGCCCCGCGGACGCGGGAGGCCCCCGGAGGAGGAAGTGAGGAGACGGTGAGCAACGGCGTTCAGCAGCTCGTCGACGCGATGCTCGACAAGGTCGAGGCGGAGCAGCCCCACATCGACCACACGATCACGATGACGCCGGTCAACGCGCTCTTCCTCCCCGTCCACGCGAGGGAGCTGCCGGCCCGTGACGTGGACGGGCCGCTGCGCGGGCACATCTACCGGGACTGCCTCGTATGGGAGCAGGAGTTCCTCGATCACGTCGTCATCGTGTCGCCGGTGGTCGGACGGGTCCCCGAGGAGGCCTGGGTGCCGAGCTACTACGGGAACCTCCGCACCGGCGACATCGGACCGTTCCCACCGTTCGTCGACGACGACGAGTGAGCGGAGGCGCTCGCGGCGCGGGACCGACGTGTCCCTTCGCCGGACGTCGAGCCGCTCGGTTCGGGAGACCGGCTCGCTTCACGCCCGTCAGTCGCTGCTCCCGGTCCAGGTCCCTTCGATCACCTGGATCAGGTCGTGCCGCTCATCGGGGCCCAGATCCGGTTCGAACTCGATGACGAGCCGGTCCGACCGGTAGACGTCCCTCGTGTTGTAGACCGTCGCCTGCCGCGCGAGATCGAGGGAGCGGTAGCGGTGGATCGACGCCCCGGGCCCGTCGACGCCCTCCACGCACCCGCGACGATCTCCGCAGGCGTCCCTGCTCGGAGCGGCGGCCCGCTCGAGGCCGTCCAGGTCCGCGCGGGTGACGTCCTGGATCGTGATCCTCGATCTCGAGTCGTCGAGGAGGTGTCCCGCTGCGAAGACGGCGGCTCCGCCCAGGACCGCGCCGACGACGAGACCGGCCGCCCCGACGAGGGCGATCCCGCCGACCGTTCCCGTGGGTCTGCTCATCGCTGTCATGGAGGACCTCTCGTCTCGGCTGCTCGGACGGAAAGCGGGGTGCCCTCCGCATCCGGAGAACTTCTCAGCGCTCGTCGACGGAGTCAAGAGCGGGCACCTCGCTGGCAGGAGGTGTGGCGCGATCATCGACGCGGAGCGTGCAGCCGCAGGCTCTCTCCGCTGGGCACCTCGGCCTCGGGCACCGTCTCGGGCAGGATCAGGGGATGCTCCTGCAGACGATCACCACCGGATCCGGACCGCGACACGTCGGGCTGGTGCACGGGCTCGGTGCGTCGGCGGCGACCTGGGGGCCGTTCGTCGAGCGGCTCGTCGCGACCGGCCGCTACACGGTCACGGCCGTCGACCTGCGCGGGCACGGCGCGAGCGCCCGGGCGGAGTCGTACCGGATCGACGACATGGCCGCCGATCTGGTCGAGTCGCTGCCGGCGGGACTCGACAGCGTGGTCGGCCACTCGCTCGGCGGCGCGGTGCTGCAGCGCGCCGTCGCCGCACTCGCGCCCGGCCGGGCCGTCCACCTCGATCCCGGGTTCGCCCTGTCACTCCCGACGAGCGGCCTGGCCGGACGGCTGTTCTGGGCGGCGCCGCTCCTGTCGCTCGGCATCGCCCAGCTCGGACAGGCGCGGGCGAGCGCCGCGGTCCGCGCCTCCTACAGCCCCGAGACCCGCGCGCTCCTCGACGACGCGAAGAAGCGGTTCGACGCACGGATGGCCGTCGGCGTGTTCCGGGACGTCGCCTTCCACCCCGTCCCGGTCGAGGCGCCGGCTGTCCCGTCGACGATCGTGCTCTCCGACCAGTCGCCGGCGGTGCTGCCGGACGCCCTGGCCGCCCGGCTCGAGCAGCAGGGCTGGCAGGTGCGCCGGCTCCCGGGCGTGCACCACGACATGCAGCTCGAGGACCCGGAGAGGACGTTCGCCGCGATCGAGGACGTGCTCTAGCCGCCCCCTCCGCGGGTCGGGCGCCGGTGAGCGGGCTACCGGCACATCCGCCCCGACGACCGCGGCCACGGGCGGCTCCGGACGGACGGACGCTCGAGCCGTCTGCGAGAGTGCTGGCATGTCCCCGCAGTCGTTGTCCGAAGCCGATCGTCGCCTCGTCGCCGCGTGGGCTGCCGACTGCGCGGAGAGGGTGCTCCCCCTCTTCGAGGCCGAGGCCCCCGACGACGTCCGGGCACGGGACGGCATCGCCCGCGCCCGAGCCTTCTCGCGGGGCGAGTCGGACGCGGCAGGGGAGATCCGGCTCCGCTTCGTCGCGGGTCGTGCGGCGCAGTCGGCGATCTCTCCGGCGGCGAAGGCTGCGGCGCGGTCGGCGGGACAGGCGTCCGGCGTCGCCCACATGGGAGCTCACGCGCTCGGCGCCGCCGCTTACGCAGTGAAGGCGGTCGGGCTGGCCTCGACGCGGGAGGGCGGCGAGGCCGAGATCCGGTGGCAGCTGGGGCACATGAGCGGGCAGGTGCGGGCGGCGCTGCGGACCCTGCCGCTCCTCGGCGAGGACCCGTCCGGCCCGCTCGGTCCGGGACTCCTGACCTCGGGTGTGCTCGGATCGAGCATCCGCGCGGTGCAGGCGGCGCTCGGCGCAGCAGCCGCGGACTGATCGCCGACGCAGGCGGCGCAGCAGAGGGATCGGGCGACGGCGCGCAGGTCGTCCCCCCTCAGCGTCTTCACCCGCGTTCGCCCACCGCGGATCCGGACGCGCTGCCGTCCCAGGCGGAGAGCATGCTGAGCCGATCCGCACTGTCGCTGTCCGCGTCCGGGCAGGAGATCACCAGGACGCCCCCGCCCACCGGCAGCTTCTCGCACGGGCGTCGGTTCGCGCTCGTGCACATCCCCTCGACCAACCGCTGCACCCTCGTGATCGCCGCCGAGCCGGACGGCGCGCGCTGGTCAGCGAGTCCACGCCAGCCAGCGCTTCGTCTCGGTCCACACCCAGCCGCACCGCGGATCTTCGGATGAGCCGTGTGCTCACCTCGCGTCACTCGACGATCGGCCGCCTGCCGTCGACCTCGAATCGCCGCTCCGACGGCTTCATCCACTCCGATGATCGGTCGCGTTGCCATTTCGCGAAGGAGGGGACGACGTGCTTCGCCGCACGATCAGTTCGGTGGAGACCGTCGTTCGAGCATCCACGGCCTCGCGGCCCTCGATGACCGCGACGAGTGTCCGAACGCTCACACGGCCGACCTCCATCAATTTCTGGCGGACCGTCGTCAGAGGGGGCCAGAAGGCCTCGGCCTCCTCGATGTCGTCGAACCCCACGACGCTGACCCGGCCGGGCACGGGGATGTCCGCCTCGTGGTAGGCGAGGAGGACTCCTAGCGCCATCTGGTCGTTGGCGGCGAACACTGCGGTGACGTCATCCCGCTCTCTCAGCGCGACTCCGGCGCGGTACCCCGATCCGGTCGACCAGTCGCCGGCGAGGGTGGCCGGCGGTTCGATGCCGCGCTCACGCAGCGCCTCCCGCCAGGCGGCCTCCCGTCGCAGAGCCGCGAAGCTGTCGCTCGGTCCGCTGACGTGCCAGACCGTGTCGTGCCCGAGGTCGAGTAGATGCTGGGTGGCGAGCAGTGCGCCGTGCCTCTGGTCGGAGTCGACCACGGGATGGCTGGTCTCCCGGCTGGCGTCCAGGGAGACGACGGGAACGCCTGGCGGGAGGTGCACGTCCGGGTTGTCTCGGTAGTGGAACTGCTCGAGCACGATGATGATGCCGTCCAGGGCCTGGTCGGCGAGCACCGAGAAGGCGTTGCTCGTCTCGTCCCGGCTGGAGACGTCCACGGTGATGAGCGTGAGAGAGTACCCGGCCCGGTTGGCCTCTGCGGAGATCGCCTCGAGGGTTCGGCGGTTGCCGAACGAGGAAAGGGTCGAGAGCACCACGCCGATGTTCCGGTACCGGCCCGATCGGAGCGCGCGGGCCGCGCGATTGGGCCGGTAGCCGAGCTCGGTCATGCTCAGGAGGACCTTCTCCCGGGTGAAGGAGTCGACCTCGGGCGCCCCGTTCGCGACGCGCGAGACCGTCTGCTTCGACACCCCCGCCCGCTCGGCGACGTCGCTCTGAGACGGTCCCTTGTGCCTCGTCGCACCGGGACGGTGCGCCTCAGACATCCTGGTCGTCCGCGCGCACCGGGGCCGCGGGAGGAGGCGTCGCACGGGGATCCTTCTCGTTGCTCATGGCTCCATGCTAGAGTCCGGACTCAGATGGTCACGTGACCAAAAATCTCAGCGACTGAGGAGCGACGATGGTGTCTCTGACGACAGCCCGACCGGTGAGCGCCCGCCGCGCCCGCCGCGACTGGCGGGGCTGGGGGTTCATCGGCCCGTTCATGCTCGTGTTCCTGGCGGTCCTGGTCGCGCCGGTGGTCTACGCGATCTACCTCAGCCTGTTCCGCCAGCAGCTGGTCGGCGGCAACGCGTTCGTGGGAGTGGAGAACTACGTCCTCCTCCTGCAGGACCCGCGCTTCTGGGAGTCGCTGGGCCGCGTCACGCTGTTCCTCGTCGTGCAGGTCCCGGTGATGCTGGTGCTCTCCCTCGTCGCCGCTCTCGCCATCGACAGCGCCCACCTCGTCGGCCGAGGCGCGTTCCGGATCCTGCTGTTCCTGCCCTACGCGGTTCCCGGCGTCGTGGCAGCACTGATCTGGGGCTTCCTCTACGGCAACCAGTTCGGCCTCACGGGCAGCGTCAACGATCTGCTCGGCGCGGAGATCCTGCAGCCGTTCAGCTCGGAGTGGGTGCTGGGCTCGATCGGCAACATCGTCACCTGGGAGTTCCTGGGCTACAACATGCTCATCTTCTACGCGGCACTGAAGGTCATCCCCGCCGACATCTACGAGGCGGCGGACCTCGACGGAGCGGGCGGCCTGCGAGTGGTGTGGAGCATCAAGCTGCCGGCCATCCGCAGCGCGGTCGTGATCGCCACCATCTTCTCGATCATCGGCAGCTTCCAGCTCTTCAACGAACCGAACCTCCTGAAAGTGCTGGCCCCCAACGTGATCTCCACCTACTTCACCCCGAACATGTACGCCTACAACCTCTCCTTCGCAGGCCAGCAGTACAACTACTCGGCCACGGTGGCGATCGTCATGGGGCTCCTGACCGCCGTTATCGCCTACATCGTGCAGCTGCGCGGACAGCGCTCCGAGGTGCGCTGAGATGACCGTCTCCTACGCACGCACCAGCCCCCGCGCTCGACGCCCGCGCCGCTCGATCCTGCTCGCCGTCATGATGGTCGTCTTCGTCGTGTACTCAGTGGTCCCGCTGGTCTGGCTCCTCATCAACGCGACCAAGAGCCAGAGCGATCTGCTCTCCACCTTCGGCCTCGGCTTCGGCGGCGAGTTCGCGCTCTTCCAGAACATCTACGAGACACTCACCTACCGCGACGGCGTGTTCCTGCAGTGGTTCGCCAACACCCTGCTCTACGTCGTCGTCGGAGCGGGCGGAGCGACACTCCTCGCCACGGTCGCCGGCTACGGACTCGCCAAGTTCGACTTCCCCGGGAAGCGGGGCGTCTTCGCCCTGATCCTCGGGGCGGTGGCGGTGCCCGGGACCGCCCTGGCCGTGCCGACCTTCCTGATGTTCAGCCAGGTGGGACTGACGAACACGCCCTGGGCGGTCATCCTGCCCTCGCTCGTGAGCCCCTTCGCGCTCTACCTCATCTGGAGCTTCGCCACCGAGGCCGTCCCGACCGAGCTGCTCGAGGCGGCACGCATGGACGGGTCGAGCGAGTTCCGCACTTTCTTCACCATCTCGCTGCGACTGCTCTCCCCGGGCATCGTCACGGTCGTCCTCCTCACCGTCGTCGCCACCTGGAACAACTACTTCCTGCCGCTCATCATGCTCAGCGAGCCGACCTGGTATCCGCTCACGGTCGGCCTCAGCCAGTGGAGCGCGCAGGCGACCGGCGTCGGAGCCCAGCCGATCTACAACCTCGTGATCACCGGCTCGCTGCTCACGATCGTCCCGATCGTCATCGCGTTCCTGTTCCTGCAGCGCTACTGGCAGTCGGGTCTGACCGCCGGAAGCGTCAAGCAGTGAACCTCCGCACCTCCTTCCTCCCCTCCCTTCCCGTACAACGAAGTCACTCGAAAGGAACTCCCATGACTCACTCCACCAGCAGGCGGCGTCTCGGCCGCTTCGGCACCCTGGCGGGCGCCGCGCTCACCCTCGGCCTGGTGCTCTCCGCCTGCTCCGCCGCCGGCGGCGCGACGAACTCGGACGCCGATGCGGCCGACCTGGACGCGGCCCTCGAAGAGGGCGGCGCCCTGACCTACTGGACATGGACTCCGTCCGCCGAGGCCCAGGTCGCCGCGTTCGAGAAGGCCTACCCGAACGTCGATGTGAACGTCGTGAACGTCGGCACCGGCACGACCGAGTACACGCAGCTGCAGAACGCGATCACCGCCGGGTCCGGCGCGCCCGACGTCGCCCAGGTCGAGTACTTCGCCATCCCGCAGTTCGCGCTGGCCGACTCCTTCGTCGACCTGACTCCGTACGGCCTCGCCGACCTCGAGGATCTGTACAGTACCGGTCCCTGGAGCTCGGTCAGCATCGGCGGCGGCCTGTACGGCCTGCCGCAGGACTCCGGCCCCATGGCCATGTTCTACAACCAGGCCGTCTTCGACCAGTACGGCATCGAGGTCCCCACTACCTGGGACGAGTACTACGCCGCCGCACAGAAGCTGCACACAGCGAACCCCGACGCCTACATCGCCGGCGACACCAGCGACCCCGGCTTCGCGACGAGCATGATCTGGCAGGCCGGCGGCCGCCCGTTCGAGGTCGCGGACGACGGCACGACGATCTCCGTCGACCTCGAGGACGAGGGCTCTCAGGCCTTCGCCGCGAACTGGTCCCGCCTGACCGAGGGCGAGCTCTTGCCGGACATCCCGAGCTGGAGCGACGAGTGGTACCGCGCACTCGGCGACGGCACCATCGCCACGCTCCTCAGCGGGGCCTGGATGCCCGGCGTGCTGGAGTCCTCCGTGCCCGAGGCCGCGGGCGACTGGCGCGCCGCAGCCCTGCCCACCGCCGACGGCGGCAGCACGGGCGGCAACTCGGAGAACGGCGGCGGCGGACAGGTCGTGCTCGAGCAGAGCGAGAACAAGGCTCTGGCCGCTGCGTTCGTGCGGTGGCTGAACTCGGACGACGAGAGCATCGACATCTTCCTCCAGTCCGGCGGCTTCCCCGCGACCGTCGCCGACCTCGAGTCGGACGAGTTCCTGGCGCAGACCCCCGAGTACTTCGGCGGGCAGGCGATCAACGAGATCCTCGTCGAAGCGTCCCGCACCGTCAGCACGGGCTGGCAGTACCTGCCCTTCCAGGTCTACGCCAACAGCGTCTTCCCGGACACCGTCGGTCAGTCCTTCGTCAACCACGAGGACATCGGCAGCGGACTGATGGACTGGCAGGACCAGCTCGTCGAGTACGGCGACCAGCAGGGCTTCTCCGTCAACAAGTGATACGGAGTCGCTGAGCGATACGAGAGCGCGGCGCGGGGCTTCCCCGCGCCGCGCTCTCCTGCGCGGTCGAGGGCGCGATCGACTGTCCCGCGACAGCCGCCGCGCTCCGCGGGACCGGAGAGGATCGGCGCGGAGCGATCAGGGCCGGTACAGGACGGCCGCTGTGCCGCGGACTCCCGGCCGCACCTGGAACAGCGCTCCGGCGAGAGGGTGCGCGGCGGCATCGGCGGGAGAGTAGTCCTCGCGGGACGTCGTGATGAACAGGGTGTCCAGATCGGGTCCGCCGAAGGTCACGCTGGAGACCTGCGGGGCGTCGACGTGGACGACACCGATCAGCTCGCCGGAAGGGTCGTAGCGATGCACTGCCGAAGCACCCCACATCGCTACCCACAGCGCCCCCTCGTCGTCGATCGTCATGCCGTCCGGGCTCCCTGGCCGCGACGACAGATCGAGCGATCCGTCACGACGGAGGGCGGACCCCTCCGTGAGATACCGGTCGATGCGGTGGGTCGGGGTGTCGATGTAATGCATCGTGCCGCCGTCTGGGGACCAGGCCAGACCGTTGGAGATCGTGACCTCGGGGACCGCCTCCGTGACGACGCCCTGGTCGAGGGCGTAGAGGGAGCCGGCGCCCGAGCGCTTGTCCATCGCCATCGTGCCGAACCAGAACCGGCCGGCCGGATCGACCTTCCCGTCGTTCATGCGCCGGTGCACGCCGTCGCGCGGAAGGACGTCGACGACGGGGGAGACGGTGCCCTCTGGGGAGAGGGACCACAGGCCGTCCGCAGCCGCGACGAGCCAGCCGCCGCGCACGTCTCCGACGACGGCGCCCACGGGACCGTCGAAGGCGATCGGGGGGCGGAGCAGGAAGCTCGTACCCTCCGGGGTCGCGGAGCGGACGAGTCCCGCGTACTGGTCGACCCATATCAGCGTGTCGCCGCGCGGGTCCCAGAGCGGGCCCTCGGCGTGATGCGACACGGGCGGGATGCACACCGCGGCCTCCCAGTAGGCGGGGACGGCGGAGCTCATGCGCCGCCTCCCGGCGTCGCCGCGACCGCGTCGTCCGGGTGCTCCACGGGCTCCTCCAGGCGGCCCCGGGTCTGATCGACGAGCGCACGGGTGAGGCCGACCGCTGCTGCGGCGTCGCGTGCGGTGAGCGCGTCGGCGAGCCGGACGTGGATGGCCAGGGCCCGCTCGCCCTCCTCGTCGAACACCGGCACGCTGCCGGAGTAGCGCAGCCGGAGGGCGGCGAGGACGGTGTCGGAGAGCTGCGCGAGGACGGAGCTCGAGGCCGCGACGACGATCGCGGAGTGGAAGTCGAGGTCGGCCCGCGTGAACGCGGCGACGCGCCGGTCGCGGTAGGTCGCGGTCATCTCCTCGGCGGCCCGGACGATCGCGGTCAGCTGCTCCTCCGTGCCTTGGACCGCGGCGAGCTCCGCCGCCGCCGGCTCGATGATGGTGCGCAGCTGCATGAGCTCGCGGAGCTGGATCTGCGCGTCGTCCGTGTGCGACCGCCAGGCGATGACCCGCGGATCCAGGAGCTGCCAGTGCTCGCGGCCGAGGACGGTGATCCCCACCCGCTGGCGGGCGACTATCATCCCGAGCGTCTCGAGGATGCGCAGAGCCTCTCGGATCACCGACCGCGAGACGCCGTGCTCGCGGGTGAGCGTCTCGATGTTCAGCACCGTGCCCGTCGGCGGATCTCCGCCGACGATGGCGGTGCCGATGGTGTCGACGAGGGAGCGTTGATGAGTCATGAGACGGGTGGGACCACTCCCTCGTAGGCGCGCTGCGGGAGCTGCGTGGCGAGCTTTCCGCCGCTCACGTCGATGAGCGTGCCCGTGATGTAGTCGGCGGCGTCGCTCGCGAGGAACACGAGCAGATCGGCGATGCTGTCGGCGGTGCCCCAGCGGCGGAGGGTCAGCGTGTCGAGCAGCCGGTCCTGAGCCGCCTGGGGCATCGTCTCGAAACCGTTCATGGCGCTCGGGATCATACCGGGAGCGTAGGCGTTGACCGTGACGCCCCACGGCCCCAGCTCGCCGGCGAGCACCCGGCTGAACTGCACGACGGCCGCCTTCGATGCGCCGTAGGCGGCCGCGCCCACCGAGGGGACGATCGCCGCGAACGAGGCCGCGTTGAGGATGCGTCCATGACCGGAGGCCTTCACATGCGGAAGCACCGCCTGCGACATCAGGAACACGCCGCCGACGTTCACGTCGAAGCAGCGGCGCCAGGCGGCCAGATCGAGATCCTCCACCCGGCCCTCGACGTTGATGCCCGCGTTGTTGACCAGGACATCGATACCGCCGAACTCCTCGGCGACGCGAGCGACGCCGCTCGCCACGGAGTCGGGCTCGGTCACGTCGCCCTCGATCCGGAGGACGCCCTCCGGCGCGTCCTCCGGGAAGGCGACGTCGAACGCCGCCACCTTCGCACCCTCGAGGGCGAACCGCTCAGCGAGCGCCCGCCCGATGCCCCGGCCGCCACCCGTCACCAGGACGACCCGATCCGTGAGATCCATCAGCATGTCCTACCCCCGTCGTTCTGAAAAGTCTGCTTATTATAGATCTCATGGACGCGGAGATGCGAGTCGCCTGGGTGACAGGAGCCGGAAGCGGAGTGGGGCGCGCCTGCGCGACGGCCCTGGGGGAGCGGGGGTGGACCGTCGCCCTCTCGGGGCGCAGGGCGCCCGAGCTGTCCGAGACGGCGGGACTCGTCCGCGCCGCAGGCGGCACCGCGCTCGAGCTGCCGTTCGACGTCGCCGCGGACGACGCCCGTGAGCGCGTCGAGGCGATCGCCGCCGCGACCGGCACCGACCGCCTGGACGCCGTCATTCTCTCCGCCGGTGCCAACACCCCGCGGCGGGCGTGGGCGGACCAGTCGATGGCGGAGTTCGCGAGCGTCGTGCAGACCAACCTCCTCGGCGTCGTCCGCAGTGCCGACGCCGCACTTCCGGGACTGCGCGCCGCATCCGGCGTGATCGTCGTGGTCTCCTCGATCGCGGGCTGGCGCCCCTCGCCCGGCGCCGGAGTCGCCTACAGCGCCGGGAAGACGGCGCTCGCGCCGGTCGTCCGCACCCTCAACGACCAGGAGGCGGACTCGGGCGTCCGCGCGACACTCCTCTGCCCCGGGGACATCGACAGCGACTTCCTGCGCCAGCGGCCCGAGGTCCCCGGCGCGGCGGCCCGCTCGGTGATGCTCGCGCCCGCCGATATCGCCCGCTCGGCGATGTTCGTGGTCGACGCACCCCGCCACGTGCGGATCGACGAGCTCGTCATCTCCCCGCTCTCCCAGCGCTCCGCCTGATCGCGCTCGACCCGCGCTCGACCCGACCCGATTCCACACGACCCGCGGTCGCCGTCTTCACTGCGCCCGGACACCGACGAGAGGCTCCCATGAACCACCGATGGCTCCGCACCGGCGAGGAGCGCACCCCGCGCATCTCCTTCGGCGCCGACTACAACCCGGATCAGTGGCCGCGCGAGGTCTGGGCCGAGGACGTCCGGCTGATGCAGGAGGCCGGGGTCGACGTCGTCTCCGTCGCCATCTTCTCCTGGGCGAAGATCCAGCCCGCCCCCGACCAGTGGGACTTCGCCTGGCTCGACGAGGTCCTCGACCTGCTGCACGCCGGAGGCATCGGAGTCGATCTGGCGACGGCGACCGCCTCCCCGCCGCCCTGGCTCACGCTGGCCCACCCGGAGATCCTCCCCGTCACCGCCGACGGCAGGATCCTCTCGCCCGGGGGCCGGCAGCACTGGCGTCCCACCTCGGCGGTCTTCCGAGCGCACGCCCTCGGGCTCGTCGAGCGCATCGCCGAGCGCTACCGGGACCACCCCGCGATCGTCGCCTGGCATGTCAGCAACGAGCTCGGCTGCCACAACGCCTGGGACCACTCCGAGGACGCCACGCGGGCGTTCCGCACCTGGCTCGAGCGCCGCTACACCGGCATCGACGGCCTCAACGCGGCGTGGGGGACAGCGTTCTGGTCGCAGCGCTACAGCTCGTTCGAGGAGGTGCTCACTCCGCGTCTGGTGGCGGCCCTGCCGAACCCGACCCAGCGCCTGGACTTCCTCCGTTTCTCCTCCGACGCCCTGAAGGAGTACCTCGTCGCCGAGCGCGAGGTGCTGCGGCGGATCACCCCCGACATCCCGGTCACGACCAACTTCATGATCATGGAGGGCAAGAACCACGCCGCCTACGACGATTGGGCGCGGGAGGTCGACTTCGTCTCCAACGACCACTACCGCTTCGCCGGGGAGCAGTCCTTCGACGAGCTGGCCTTCTCAGCGGCGCTGACCTCAGGCGTCGCGCAGGGATCGCCCTGGTTCCTGATGGAGCACTCGACCAGCGCGGTGAACTGGCAGCCGGTCAACCAGCCCAAGCAGCCGGGGGAGATGGCGCGCGACGCCCTCACCCACGTCGCCTACGGCGCCGACGCCGTCTGCTACTTCCAGTGGCGGCAGTCCGTCGCCGGAGCGGAGAAGTTCCACTCCGCGATGCTGCCCCACGCCGGCGAGGACAGCCAGCTGTTCCGTGACGTCGTCCAGCTGGGGGAGCGGCTGCGCCGGCTGGACGATGTGGCGGGGAGCCGGCGCGAGGCGGCCCCGGTCGCCGTCCTGTTCGACTGGGACTCCTGGTGGGCGAGCGAGCTGGAATCGCACCCCAGCACGCTGCTGCGCTACCGACGCGAGGCGCTGGACTGGTGGCGCGCGCTCGCCGACGCGGGCGTCCGCGCGGACGTGATCACCCCGGGCACCGACCTGACCCCGTACGACGTCGTCGTCGCTCCGATGCTCTACCTCGTCTCCGGGCGGACAGGTCGCGAGCTGACCGGCTACGTCGAGGGCGGCGGGAACCTGATCACCACGTACTTCTCGGGGATCGCCGACGAGAACGACCACGTCGTCGCCGGCGGCTACCCGGGTGCTCTGCGCGACCTCCTCGGCATCCGAGTGGAGGAGTTCCACCCGCTCCTCGAGGAGGAGCACGTCCTGCTGGAGGGTGACCTGCGCGGATCCCTGTGGAACGAGGGGATCCAGCTCCGCAGTCCTGAGACGCGGGTGGTCCGCCGCTACGCGACAGGACCGCACGCCGGCGAGCCGGCGGTGACGCGGCGCGCGGCCGGAGCGGGCAGCGCCTCCTACGTCTCGACCCGTCTCCGAGGGGGTGACCTCCTCGATGTCGTCGCCGAACTTCTCGAGGCCGCCGGAGTGGCCTCCGAGCTCCCGTCGGAGATGGTCGGCGCCGTCTTCCACTCGCGGCGGACGATCGACGGCAGCGGATTCGATTTCTACATCAACCGCACCGACCGCCGAGTCCCGCTTCCCTCTGATGAGCCGGACCTTTTCGAGCAGCGGGCTGTTCCTCCGAGGGGAGTCGCAGTGGTTCGTCGGATCGGCAGCCCACTCCGCTGACAGCGAGCCGGGCGGCGCTGCTGCTCGAAGCGCTGATCCGCTCGATCGTGCAGCGCGCGGGGGCCGTGCCGCATCGCGACCGGTCGCCGGGAGCCGGCGCGTCCTGATCGGAGGCGGGCTCACCGGTCCGGTCGTGCCGACACCCCCCCCGACGCGAGGAAGGGCCGCCCCGAGGGACGGCCCTTCCTGCGACTCCGTCGGCCCGCGCTCCTCCAGAGGAGCCGGGCCGACGAGTGCTCAGTGCTGGCGGATCCTGTCGATCAGCTTCCCGCCGATGTCCTTGACCTTGTCGGTGATGGGGGTGCTCGACTTCGGGCGCTCGGTGACGGTGAACGGCAGGGTGATCGCCTTGCCGGTCTGGTCGCCGGTCACCGTGACGCTGTAGTCGCCGGGCGTGGCGGGCGCCTTCGCCGTGACGGTGAGGCCGCCGCCGGCGAGGTCGCGGGTCGCGGTGCGGTCCGTGAAGAGGGGCGCGGAGCCGATCAGCTGCGTGTCTCCGTTGAAGCCCTTCGCGGTGAGAGTGACGTCGGCTCCGGGGGCGAACGACGAGCCGGAGAGCTCGGCGGTGGCTCCGAAGCTCATCGAGCGGATGTCGCGGTCCACTCCGAGCGCGTTCGTGATGGTGAAGAACGTGTCGGTCTGGTCGGTGAGCCCGGCGACGTTCGCCGCGCCCGGCCCGTAGGCGGCGATGCGCAGCTGCGTTCCGGTGTGCTGCTGCGATCCGCCCTCGGCGGCGGTGCCGTACGACACCTTCATGGTGCTGCCGTCGGCGGTCTTCAGCGCGGTGCTGAGCGAGGTCGGCGGGGTGGAGTCGACGATCTGGCTGGAGTGGGCGTGGTCGGCGGTGACGATGACGAGGGTGTTGCCGTCCGCCTCGGCGAACGCGAGCGCGGCCTGGACGGCCTCGTCGAGGTCGACGGTCTCGCCGATCTGGCCGCACGCGTTCGCGGCGTGGTCCTGCTTGTCGATGCTCGCGCCCTCGACCTGGAGGAAGAAGCCCTTGTCGCCGGTGTCGAGGAGGGAGATCGCCTTCTCGGTCATGGAGCGGAGCGTCGGCTGCTCGGCCGGACGGTCGGGGTTCGCGACGCAGGTCTGCGGGGCGGCGTCCGCTCCGCCGACCGTCGCCGGGGTGGGTGCGTAGCGCACGGGCAGGTTGCCGGAGTTGAACAGTCCGAGCACGGGCGCGTCCTGGTCGGCGACGGTCAGCGCGTCGAGCTGCGCGGCGGTGGCGGGAGTCGTGGCGTCCCCGAGCACCTGGAAGCCGCGCTCCGCGGCCTGCTGGAACAGCGGCTCGCCGCTCCAGTCGCCGGCGCGGGCGACCTGCGCGAAGCTGGCCGACCCTCCGCCGAGGGTCAGGTCGGCGCGGGTGTCGAGGATCTGCTCGCTGATCGAGCCGAGTCCGCCGTTCTCCAGCGCGTCGTCGCCGCAGCTCGCGCTGTCGGGTCCGTAGCAGCTGCGGGCGTCGACGTGGGCGGCCTGCACGGCCGGGGTGGCGTCCTGGATCTCGGCGGTGGTGACGTTGCCGGTCTTCAGGCCGTTCGCCTTCGCGATCTCGAGGAGGGTGTCCTTGCGCTGCTGGTCGATGTCGACCGAGATGGCGTTGTCGTAGGTCTTGGTGCCGGTGGCCCAGGCGCTGCCGGTGGCGGCGGAGTCGGGCACGTAGTCCGGGGCGCCCTTGACGGCGCCCGTCGCCGGGTCTTCCGCGCGGTAGAGCGAGTAGGTCGTGTACTGGCCGGTGATCGGCAGGGCGTCGATCCCGGGGAAGCGGCCGGCCGCTCCGTACTGGTAGTTGCGGGCGACGGTGATCTCCGAATCGCCCATGCCGTCCCCGATGAGGAGGATGACGTTCTTCGCGTCCTGCTCCTCCACCGCTGCGCGCAGCGAGTCGGAGAGGTCGGCGTCGACCGGGGAGATGCGGGCGGCTCCGCCGGTGGCGGAGAGGTCGGCGGCACCGACGGCAGTGGCGGCGCCGGGTGCGGCCAGGGCGGCGGCGCAGACCAGAGCAGCGGCCGAGAGGGCCAGAGCGGAGCGTCCGCGGTTCGCGGAGCGGAACAGTCGTGTCACGTCGTGGGCTCCTTGAGAGGTGAGGCCCCGAGAAGGGGCACGCTCATCTCACTCCTCATCGCCGCGTCGGTGGGTGAACGGTGATGCATAGCTGAGTGAACTTTCCGACGAGGGCTCTCGGCCCCGGCGGCCCGCCGGAGCGTCCTGCCGACCGGCGTCCTGCCGACCGGCGCTCACCGGGAGCGTCGGTCGGCAGGGGCGCGGTCGCCGGGAGCCTTTCGGGTCAGCGCTGGACGAGCGGGACGGCGATGTCCGTGACGTTCGCCCCGATGGTGCCGAGCGGAGTCGCCGTGCCGTTCAGCAGTCCGATCTCGTAGAGCGACCCGTTGACGGCGGCGAGGCCGACCGAGCCGATGGAGCTGCCGTTGCGGAGGACGGAGTAGATGTCGAAGCCGGTCGCACCCGCTGCGTCGAGGCCGAGCTTCCCGGTCGGCGCCAGGGTGCCGGCGTTGGCCGGGGACTGGATGGCGATCTGGTCGAGGGCCGTGTCGAGGACGAACAGGGTGGTCGCACTGTTCGCGTCGAGGTCGTTGTTCGTGTACGCGGCCCCGGCGACACCGGTGGCCACGGCGGGCGCGGCGTAGCTGAGCGTGCCGTCGGCGACCGTCGCGGCGCCCGCGGTGGCGAACGGCTGACGGAGGTTCTGGCCCGTGTCGCTGACCACGCGGAGCGCGTTCGCGGCGGGGTTGAAGTCGACGCCGAAGGAGGTGCCGCTCAGTGCCACGGTGAGACGGGTCACCTGAGTGGCCACGCCGGTGGACGGGTTGATGGAGTAGACACCGGCGCTCGCCGCGTTGTCGCCGACGCCGTAGAGGGCGCCGTCCTGGACCCGGTAGTCGATGCCGATGAGCGCGGTGTCGCCGCCGGTGAGGCCGGTGACGGCGACGCGGCTCGTGACCTTGCCGGGCTTGGTCGGGTTGAACTGCACGAGCTTCGTGCCGCCGTCGGAGAGTCCGACGACCCGCAGCTTCGCCGCCACGGAGCGGACCGCGTTGATCAGGTTCCTGTCCGACGCGCTGCTGGAGTCGCTGGTCGCCGCGGCGGGAGCGACGCTGCTCGCACCGGCGAGCACGGGTGCCACCGCCATCACGCCCGCGACGGCGACAGCTGCGATACCGACTCTGATGTTCCTGGTCATCGTGCACTCCTCGAGACTTGCGGTCGCCGGAGATCGGCGGCTCGGAAGGGGATACCGTCCGGAGCGCGCGAGCGTTCATCCGATCCGGAAACCGATCCGGAACCGATCTCGGAAGAGGTGCCGCGGGCGGATCACGACGGGGCCAGGGCTCGAGGCGAGTGCGCGAGTCGACCGTCCTACCGCCGCGTGAGCCGCTTGCGCGCGGCCTCGAGGATCTCGTCGGACAGCGCCGGATCGGCATCGGCGACCGCGCGGGCGACGACGACGGATCCGACCATCTGGGAGAGCGATGCGACGGCCTCTTCGCGAGCCTCCGCAGCGGACCTCTCGGTGCCCGGTTCGCTGGCTCGTCGTCGGGCTCGGGGGTCACGGCCGTGATGCCTCGGGAACGCGGGTCCTCACACCCGTCGCCGACGAGCACGGCTTCGATCGTGCAGCGCTTGGAGATCTTCGGGCATCAGGTGGTTGGTCCACGAGTAGTAGACACCGTCGCTGGTTTCTAAGGCTTCTTTCACGGCCCGCTTCCACAACCCGCGAGGTGGAAGGTCGGCAGCCTCATTCGTCCGCTGTTTCTCCGCGACCAGACTGGCCAGCCATGACGACGCCTCTGATCGGGCAAGGCTGCCGGCCTCATTGACCAACTGCGTGGCGGAATCGGTGGTAGCTCGATACTTGTTCGCTGCTACGGCGGCCCGCGCCGAGAGCGTTGCTGGCTGCAGGAAAAGGAGAGACGCGGAGAGCACGGCGGCGGCTGTAGCCAGCACCCCGGCCACCACGGGTCCAGCGAGCTCCGCGAACGAGGCGGCCCCCGCCGCCGCAGCGAGAATCGCTGCAGGTAATCCGACCCAGAAATTGACCAGTGACCAGCGACGCGCGAGCATGCTCTGCGCTTCAGCCGCGGTACGGCACTGCAACACGAGCCCCCAGGCCTGACGCATGAGCCCGTCGTCATCTCCCACGATGCCCCTCTCGTCACGCGGAGCCACGCTGCTCCTGCGATACGTCTAGCACGGCGACCGTCCCGCGTACAGGCGCGCGTCTCGTTCAGACCTCCGCCGCCGTCATTTAGTCACGTGCTGAGCGATACAGAGGCGAGTCCGAGAACGGTCGTACTTGACGCGGCGGCCAGTCGGCTCGACCGGCCCAAAGGCGCCCATTCCGCGGCCTGGGGAGGTACCGCAGGCTCGCGGCGACCAGTGGGGCGGTGCAGTCGTTGTCGTGGAACTCCGACCGCCGCCCCGCCTCGAACGCGAGGACATCGCCCCGCTCGCCCGCGACGCCGATCAGTTCAGCCATCACTGGACCCCGGTTGCGGGTGCACCGGCTCCGACTGCAGATCGCCGACACGACGCTGGACTCGCGTCGGCCGACGCGCCACTCCTCCGTGCGCCCAGCGGCGTCGCCGGTGATCCTCCTCGCCGGCGGTCCAGGACGGCGCCGGGCGCCTCTCGAATGTCGGTGCCCCCGACCTACACTCGGACGCGTTCGAACACACGTTCGATACCACGAGGAGGGAGCCGACCATGGGCGTGACCGTCGTGGAGCGCATCGCGACTCCGGCCTCGGACGCCGTCGCCGTCACCTTCCTCGTCACCAGCGAGGCCGTGGCGGCGGGATTCCCGTCGCCGGCGCAGGACTACTTCGACGGGTCCCTCGACCTCAACGACCACCTGATCCGCGACAGGACGTCGACGTTCATCGTCCGCGTCTCGGGCGAGAGCATGGTCGGCGCGGGCATCAGCGACGGCGACGAGCTCGTGGTCGACCGGTCGATCACGCCGACGCACGGGAGCGTGGTCATCGCGATCCTCGACGGCGAGCTGACCGTCAAGCGCCTCGAGCTGCACCCCGGGGGAGTGGTCCTGCGGGCCGAGAACCCGGAGTACCCGCCGATCCACGTCGCCGAGCTGAGCGACCTCCAGGTGTGGGGCGTCGTCACCGTCTGCCTCCACCGGCTGCACCGTGCGCTCTGAGCGGCGCATCGCCCTGGTCGACGTGAACTCGTTCTACGTCTCCTGCGAGCGGCTGTTCGATCCGAGGCTCGCGGGCAGGCCGGTCGTCGTCCTCTCGAACAACGACGGCTGCGTGGTCGCTCGCTCCGACGAGGTGAAGAGGCTCGGGATCGAGAACGGCACGCCCTGGTTCCAGATCGAGCCGCTCCTCCGCTCCGGTCGTCTCCCGGAGGTGATCGCCCGATCGAGCAACTACGAGCTGTACGGCGAGCTCTCCGCGCGCGTGATGGAGCTGCTGGGCCGCTACTCCGCCTGGCAGGAGGTGTACTCGATCGACGAGTCCTTCCTCGGCGTCGACGGCGACGTGGCGGAGCGGGCGAAGATCGGCCGGGCGATGCGGGCGGCGGTCGCGAAGAACGTCGGGCTGCCCGTCTGCGTCGGATTCGGGCCGAGCAAGACGCTCGCGAAGTTCGTCAACAAGGGCGGAGCGAAGAAGCACCCGCGGCTGGGGGGGCGTCTGCGACACGGACTGGTACACGCCCGAGCAGCTCGACGCGCTCATGGCCTCGCAGCACGTGACGGAGCTGTGGGGCGTCGCCGGCCGCACTGGGAAGCGTCTCGCGGAGCTGTCCATCCACACCGTCCGCGACCTCCGCGACGCGGACCCCGCGCTCATCCGCAAGAAGTTCTCGGTCGTCCTGCAGCGCTCCGTCTACGAGTTGCGCGGCGTCGACTGCATCCCCCTCGAGGCCGCCCGCACCGTCCGCGACCAGCTGATCTTCTCCCGGTCGTTCGCCACTCCCGTGACGACGATCAGCGACATGGAGCAGGTGCTCTCCGTCTACGCGCAGCGCGCCGCCCACCGCCTCCGCGCGCAGGAGTCGGTCACCAGGACGATGAGCGTGTTCGCGTCGACGTCGCCGTTCGCGGACGCGCCCTACGAGTCCGCCGGCGGCCTGGCCGGCTTCCCCGTCCCCACGGACGACCCGGTGGCGATGGTGAGGGCCGCGATCGGCACCCTGCGCCCGCGGCTGCGGGAGAACGCGCGCTACGTGCGGGCCGGCGTCATCCTCACGAACCTGTCGCCTCGGAACTCCCACGCGCTGCTCGAGATCTTCGACACCGCCTTCGACACGAAGGGCCTCGGCGCCACCATCGACGCCGTGACGAAGCGCCACGGCCGGTCCGCGGTCGGCCTCGGACTGGCGGGCATCCGCACGGGGCCGGTGTGGACGATGAAGCGCGACGCCCTCTCGCTCCGGGCGACGACGCACTGGGGCGAGCTGGCCACGGCGCACGCGCGGTGAGTCCGCCGCCGGGGAGATCGGGTCATCCGACGCGTAGGCGCCCGGGGCGGTCTCGGGCATGCTCGTCGCCATCGACGGGTGTCGGTGCGAGGACGGCGGGAGGACCCATGGCCGAGAGCTGGCAGGACGCGTCGGTGCGGGGCGTCGCGATGATCGAGAACGAGCTGGTCGTGCGCGACTTCCTCGAGGTGTGGAGCGCTCGCGACAGCCGCCAGCTCATCCCGTTCCTGCATCCGGAGGTCGTCTACAGCGCGTCGAGCTCGCAGGAGATCGCGGGGCGGGCGCGGGTCCTCGAGATGTGCGACGAGGTCCACCGGGCGTTCACCGAGATCCGGATCGCCCTCGTCACGATCGCCGTCGCCGGCAGCGTCGTCCTCACCGAGCACGCCCTGCACCTCCGCTCGGACCCGGGGGAGGGCCACTGGCTCCGCTGCTTCGGGAGCTACGAGCTCCGCGGCGAGCAGATCGTCACCTGGCGGCAGCTCCATGGGTGAGGGCCGCGCGTGACGGCGGTGACCGGCCCCGCGCGCCTCAGGCTCGCCCTGGTGCTGCTGGCCATCGCCTCGGGCGCGACCGACGCGTTCGCGTTCCTCCTGCTCGGCGGCATCTTCACCGCGAACATGACGGGCAACCTGGTGCTGCTGGGGCTGTACCCCCGCTCCGCCTGGCTGACGACCGCGGCCGGAGCGGTCACGGCGATCGTCTTCTTCGCCGGAGCGGTCTACGCCGGGTTCCGCACGACCCGGGCGCGCACGCCGTCGACCGGCGACGGGAGACGTCCGCTCCGCTCGATCGCGCTCGTGGGGGTCGTCCTCCAACTCGCCGTCGCGGTCGCCTGGCCGACGGTGCAGGGCGGCACGTCGCTGCTCGTGGACTGCGCGTTCATCGCGACCAGCGCGGCGGCGCTCGGGCTGCAGACCGTGCTCGCGAAGCGGATCTCCGGCGCCGCCGGCCTGACGACGACGTTCGTCACGGGCACGCTCACGAGCCTGATGCAGGAGCTCGCCGAGCGCTCGTCCGGATCGAGGACCCTGCAGGCGCTCATCGTCGCGAGCCTCGCGGGCGGGGCCGTCGTCGGAGCGGCGACCGTAACGCTCGCCCCGGCCTGGGCTCCGACGCCGGCCCTCGTGCTCTCGGCGCTCGCCGTCGTGCTGCTCTTCGCACACCGGACGCGACCCGTGCCCGCGGGAGCGGAGCCCGGGGCCCCGCGTCCCGCGTGACCGGGATCAGGCGTCGAGCGCCCACTTCGGCCGGACCCAGTGGCAGGTGTAGCCGCCGGGGTGCTTGCGCAGGTAGTCCTGGTGCTCCTCCTCGGCGTCCCAGAACTCTCCCGCGGGCTCGACCTCGGTGACGACCGGTCCGGGCCAGCGGCCCGACGCGTCGATCTCGGTGATCGTCTGACGCGCGACCCTCTCCTGCTCAGGCGAGAGGAAGAGGATCACGGAGCGGTAGGCCGTGCCGATGTCGTTGCCCTGACGGTTCTTCGTCGTCGGGTCGTGCACCTGGAAGAAGAACTCGAGCAGGTCGCGGTAGGAGAGCTGCTCGGGATCGAACTCGATCTCGACCGCCTCAGCGTGGTCGCCGTGGTGGCGGTAGGTCGCGTTCGGCGTGCTGCCGCCGGCGTACCCGGCGCGGGTGCTGAAGACGCCCGGCATGTCGCGGATGAGCTCCTGGAGCCCCCAGAAGCATCCGCCCGCCAGGATCGCGCGCTCCTCGGCCATCAGACGCCTGCCTTCGTGTCGTGCGCGGACTCGCGCGGAGAGATGATCATGCGGGCAAGTCCATCACGGCCGGGGACGTCGCGGGGAGCGTCGGACGACTCTCGGAGCAGACCGTCGGCGGGGGAGCCCGGCCCTCGCGCCTCGGCTCGTCGTCACTGCGCTCGGGACGCCGCCGGAGACGTGCCGGTGGGAACGAGTCATCCGACCGGGAGGCGCGAGCGGAGGCGGGCGGACGTCCGGGGAGACAGGCCGGCCGCGACCCGTCTCCCCAGAGGCCCGTCAGGGCGCGAGCTCCTCGCGGACGATCGCCGCTCCCGCGCTCAGCGCGCTGAGCTTCCCCCAGGCGAGGTCGCGGGGCAACGGCGCCATGCCGCAGTTCGTGCTGGGGAGGAGCAGGTCCGCGTCGACGAACCGGAGGGCGCGTCGCAGGGTGTCGGCGACCTCCTCGGGCGTCTCGACGGTCCCGCTCGCCACGTCGATCGCTCCGAGCATGACCTTCTTGCCGCGGACGAGCTCGATCAGCTCCATCGGCACATGGGAGTGGTGGCTCTCCAGCGAGACGATGTCGAGAGAGGACTGCTGGAGGAGCGGCAACGACTCCTCGTACTGCCGCCACTCCGACCCGAGGGTCGCCTTCCAGTCGGTGTTCGCCTTGATCCCGTAGCCGTAGCAGATGTGCACCGCGGTCTCGATGCGGAGTCCCTCCGCCGCCCTCTCCAGCGCGGCCACACCCCAGTCGTGCACCTCGTCGAAGAAGACGGTGAAGGCGGGCTCGTCGAACTGGACGATGTCGACTCCGGCGTCCTGGAGGGCTCGCGCCTCCTCGTTGAGGATGGTCGCGAACTCCCACGCCAGCTTCTCGCGGCTCCCGTAGTGCCGGTCGGAGAGGGTGTCGATCATCGTCATCGGGCCGGGCAGCGCCCACTTGATGGGCTGATCGGTCTGCTCGCGCAGGAACCGGGCGTCGTCGGCGAACACGGGCCTCTCGAGGCCCACGGCGCCGACGACGGTCGGCACGCTCGCGTCGTACCGGTCGCGGATGCGGACCGTCTCGCGCCGCTCGAAGTCGACGCCCGTGAGGTGCTCGATGAACGTCGTGACGAAGTGCTGGCGGGTCTGCTCCCCGTCGCTGACGATGTCCAGGCCCCGGTGGTGCTGCTCGTGGACGGCGGCGCGCAGGGCGTCCTGCTTGCCCTCGGCCAGGGCGTCGCCGGTCAGCCGCCACGGGGACCACAGGGTCTCCGGCTGCGCGAGCCACGACGGCTTCGGCAGGCTGCCGGCGATCGAGGTGGGCAGGAGCGGGAGGGACGTCGAGGACACGCGGGCGCTCATCGGACCGCTCCCGCGTACCCGGCGGCCCACTGCCGCAGCCGCTCCCCGTGCGGCTTCATGAGGTGCTCCTCCGCGAACCGCCCCTGCTCGACCGCGAGCCGGCCGCGCTCCTCGCGGTCGTAGGAGACCGCGGGCCGCACGTAGTCCTGCTGCTCCAGGTCCGGCCGGTAGACGTCGGCGGCGGCCGAGCGCGCGCCGTAGATCTCGGGCCGGTAGATCCTCTGGAACGTCTCCATCGTGCTGATCGTGGCGATGAGCTGGAGGTCCGAGTAGTCCTCCAGCAGGTCGCCGCCGCAGTAGAACGCGAGCGGCGCCGTGCTGCCGGACGGCATGAAGAAGCGGACCCCGAGGCCCATCTCCGCGAAGTACCGGTCGGTCAGCGAGAGCTCGTCCTGCCGGTACTCGACGCCGAGGATCGGATGGAGGGTCCCGGTGCGCCGGTACGTCCTGCTCGTCGAGACGCTGATGCAGATGACGGGCGGCGTCGACGAGAGCTCCGCGTACTGCGCGGAGTCCCGGAAGTGCTGGAAGAGCGCGCCGTGCAGGACGCCGAAGTCGTCGGGGACGGTGAAGCCGGCCTGCGAGGCGTTGACCGCCGGCAGCCGCACGCTGAAGTCGTGGTCGCGGAGGTAGGAGGAGAAGTTGTTCCCCAGTGTCCCCGGCTGACATCGGCCGGTGCGGCGGTCGAGGATCCGGGTGCGCAGGACCTCCAGCAGGGGGAACTCCCGGTCCTCGCCGTCCGTGGTGAGCCGCAGCCCGACGGAGACGATGTCGAGCCCGACCGTGTAGCGGCCGCGGCTCGGATCGTCGCCCGGCACGAGATCGTTCAACCGGTCGTCGATCATCCGCAGCGCGGTCCGGAGGTTCTCCCGGCGGCGCTCGCCGCGGGCCAGATTCGCGAAGTTGGTGGTGATCCGGGAGCTCTGGGCCGGCGAGTAGTCCTCGTCGAAGGGGGTGAGGGTGATGCTGAAGGCGGGTTCGTTCGTCATGATCGGCCGATCGGTAGGAGGGACAGGGGCGGGGGCGGGTCCCCTACGTCCCGAAGAGGTTGGCGCGGGTCCCGCCGGGAGCGAGCTCGTCGCGGAGGATCCCGCGGCGGCGCAGGACGGGGACGAGGTCGTCGAGCATCCGGTGCAGGGTGACCGGGTGCAGGTCCCCGGAGAGGAGGAGCCCGTCGCTGCCGCCGTCGTCGCCGAGCTCCTCGACGAAGTCGGCGAACTCCTCCGCGGTGCCGACGAAGCCGGCGCGCTCGACGACGCGGCCCTTGCGTGCCTTCCTGATCAGCAGCTCCCGCAGCGGAGCGTCCTCCGTGCCGCCGTACAGGCCGGCGATGGTGCCGTGCGAGACGTGCTCGCCGAACACCGACCGCGGGACGGGGAGGTCCAGGTCCAGCCCGGTGAGGTCGGTCTCCAGGTCGCTCGACCAGCCGAGCGCGATCCGCCGCAGCGCGTCCTCGTCGGGGTGGCGCGACGCCTCGACGACGCGCGCGGCCTCCTCCGGGCTCGACACGATCTCGGGCTTCACGACGAAGAGCACGCGCAGGTCGTCCGCCGTCCGCCCGTGCTGCTCGGCCGCGGCGAGCACGCGCGCCCGGTAGTCGCGCACCGCCCGGGCCTCCAGAGGGGCGAGCGCGAGCTGCACGTCCGACTGCGTGCCGGCGAAGGCCAGCCCGCGGGGGGAGCCGCCGGGGGAGACGACGATCGGGTCGCCGTTCGCGAAGGGGACGGCGTTCAGGGGGCCGTCCACGCGGAAGTGCTCCCCGCGGTGCCGGAACGCGTCGATTCGGGTGCCGTCGGCGTAGCGGCCCGACCCGGGGTCGGCGATCAGCGCGCCCTCGCCCCAGCTGTGCCAGAGCCGGCGGACGACCGCCATCCACTCGTCCGCCCGGTCGTAGGCCGCGTCGTGCGACAGCGGCTCCAGGCCCACGTGGCGGGCGCTGCCGACGTCGGTGACGAGGTTGATCCCGAAGCGGTCGGAGCTGAGGTGCTGCAGCGTCGCCGCCTGCCGGGCGGCGAGGTACGGGGGCGTGATGCCGGCGTTGATCGTCGGCGCCAGCCCGATCCGCTCGGTCGCCGCGAACAGGTACGGCGCCAGGAGGAGCGGATCGTGCTTCGGCCCGCCGTACGCTCCCCGCACCCGCAGGTCGAGCGTCTCCGGGGAGCCGAGCGAGACGGCGTCCTCCATCACGATCAGCTCGAAGCCGGCCTGCTCCAGCTCGCGGGCCGACTGCTGGTAGAGGCCGGGCTTCGTCCAGTCGTGGTTCCACTCCCGGTAGGGGTGCCCCCATCCCTGCGGTCCGAAGCCCCGGGAGAAGAACCAGCCGAAGTGCTGACGGCGAGCCATGCTCACACCTCCGCGAGTGCGGGGAGGGCGCGTGCGCGCACCGCGGCGAGCCCGCGCTCGAGGTCGCGGAGGAGGTCGTCGACGTCCTCGATCCCGATCGACAGCCGGAGGAGCCCGGGGTGGATCCCGGCGGCGGCCCGCTCGGCGGAGGTGCGGCCGGCGTGGGTGGTCGACGCGGGGTGCAGCACCAGCGAGCGCACGTCGCCGAGGTGGGTCATGTGGCTGAACAGCTCGACGGCGTCGATGAAGGCGGCCGCGCCCGCCTCCCCTCCGGCCACGGTGAAGGAGAAGACGGAGCCCTGCCCGCGGGGGAGCAGGCGCTGCGCGAGGGCGAACGACGGGCTCGACTCCAGGCCGGAGTAGTCGACCGACACGACCTCGGGCCGCTCCTCGAGGAAGCGGGCGACGGCGAGGGCGTTCGCCGAGTGCCGCTCGACCCGGAGCGACAGCGTCTCGACGCCCTGCCGCAGCAGGAAGGAGTTCAGCGGTGACGGGGTCGGTCCCAGGCGGGAGACCACGATGTCCCGCGTGTACGAGACGAAGGCGCGCCGGCCGTGCTGCTCGGTCCAGCTGCGCCCGCCGAACGACCGCTCCTCCTGATTGAGGTGCGGGAAGAGCGCGGGGCGCGCCGCCCAGTCGAACGTGCCGGCGTCGACGATCACGCCGCCGAGGGCCGAGCCGTGCCCGGCGAGGAACTTGCTGGTCGAGTGCACGACCACGTCGGCCCCGTGCTCGATCGGGCGGAGGAGGTAGGGAGTCGCGAGCGTGTTGTCGACCACGAACGGCAGCCCGTGCCGGTGCGCGATCGCGGCCAGCGCCGGGAGGTCCAGCAGATCGTTCTTCGGGTTGGGGATCGGCTCGCCGAAGAGGACCCGGGTGTCGGGCCCGATCCGCCGCTCCCACTCGCCGAGGTCCGACGCGTCGTCGACGAAGTCCACGCCGATCCCGAGCCGCCCGAAGTTCTGCACCAGCAGCCCGCGGTTGCCCTCGTAGAGGCGGCGCGACGAGAGCACCCGGTCGCCGGCCTGCAGGATCCCCAGGAGAGCGGAGGCGGTCGCCGCCTGGCCGCTCGCCACCAGGATCGCCTCGGCGCCGCCCTCGAGATCGGCGAGCCGGCGCTCGACCTCCTCGGTGGTCGGGTTCCCGTTGCGGGTGTAGAGATAGCCCTCGTCCTCGCCGGCGAACCGCTCGCGGGCGTGCTCGAAGCTGTCGAACACGAAGCCGGCGCTGAGGTGCACGGGAGTGACGCGCGCCCCGTGGGCGCCGTCGGGCGCGGCACCGGCGTGCACCTGGCGCGTGGAGAAGCCGGCCGCCGCGGAGGCACGGGGTGCGGGCGCCGGGGTCGAGGTCGCGGCGCTCGCCGCAGTGGTCGCCCCAGCGGTGGTCGCGGTGTTCGCCGGTGCAGTGATGGTCACGGTGTGCTCCTGTCCAGACGCCCGGAAGGCGGATGCCGGGAGCCTGTCAGGCCGAGGGGAGTGCGCGCCGGATCGTGACGGAGTGTGACTGCCAGGGCGCCGTCGCGGGTCGTGGAGGTCGACCGCTCGGAGTCCGCGGATCGTGCCTCAGCTGTGCGTCGTGTTCGCCCGGATCTCCTCGACGGACAGCTCCGGCGCACCGCCCGCCGCAGCCGCCGGGTCCATCCAGACGAAGTCCCAGTGGTGGCCGTCGAGGTCGTCGAAGCTCTTCGAGTACATGAAACCGTGGTCCTGCTCGCCGGCCGGGGTCGCGCCCGCGGCGAGGGCCCTGCCGTGGAGGGTGTCGACCTCCTCCCTGCTGTCGGCGCTGAGGGCGAGCTGCACCTCGGTCGAGGTGGTGGCGTCGATGATCGGCTTGCTGGTGAACTCGGCGAAGAACTCCCGCGTGAGCAGCATCGCGGTGATCGTGTCGCTGATCACCACGCTGACGGCGTTCTCGTCGCTGAAGCCCTCGTTGATCGAGTAGCCGAGCGACTCGTAGAAGGCCCTCGCCCGGGCGAGATCGGCGACGGCCAGGTTGACGAAGAGCATGGTGGGCATCGGTGCACCGTTCCTGTCGGGACGCCGGTGGCGCGCCGCCGCCGGTCGTGACTGCATGATGGTGACCGGCCGGCGGCGGTGTCAAGGAAGCGGTGCCGAGAAGGCGGTGGATGCCCGGCGCGGGCGTCCGGAGGAGGACGCGGCGCACGGATGCCGCGGATCTGCTGGACTGGCCTCGAGCAACGCAGCACGAGCAGGAGGGAGCGGAGATGATCCGGACCCTCGTTCCCACCGTCCTCGCGGCCGCCCTCCTCGCGGCCGGCTGGACCGCGATCGGACCCTCGCATCCGGTCTTCGCCGCGGTCGCGCAGATGGTCCTCACCAGCTGGGCGGCCCTGACCTTCGGTGCGCGCACGCGTCCGCTCGAGCAGTCCTGGTTCGACGTGGGTCGCCGCGAGCCGGCGCTGCTGCGGGCGCTCGGGGTCGGCGTCTTCGGCCGGCTGCTCGACGTCGTCGGGTGGAACCGCCTCGTCACCCGCGAGCGCGGCTTCGACGGCACGCGCGCGGGGCTGGCCGCTCTCGATCAGCACACCCGCCGCTCCGAGGCGGTTCACCTCGCGTGCGCGGCCGTCGGAGTCGCGCTCGCCCTCGCCGCGACGGTCACGGGTGCGACGGGCGGCGCGGCCTGGCTGCTCGGGTCGACGATCGCCGTCCAGCTCTACCCCGCGCTGCTGCAGCGGCTGGTGCGGGCGCGCATCCAGCGGGCGGGACGCACTGTGCCCGGCGCGCCCTCCATCGCAGGCTCGGGCAGGACGGACGAGGCCTAGGAGGTCGAGGTCGCCGAGCGCCCCTTCCGGCGCGTCGGTGGAGGGCGTACGGTGAGGCGCCGCACCGCGCCGCGGGGGCGCACGAACCCTCTGCCGGACGACCTGGACCTCGTTGCCGGACGGAGAGGGCTTCTTCTCGCCGAACCGAGCCGACATGTAACAGGGCGGCGTCGCCGACGGTGTCAGCGGGCCGCGCGCCGATGTGCGCGCCGCTTCTCCCCTCTGAGGATCAGGGCCGCGAGGAGCGCGGCGAGGACTGCGCCGATGGTGTTCATGAACCAGTCGTTCGTGTCGCAGGAGCGGCCGATCGCCGGAACGCCCGCCTGGACCAGCTCGATCAGGGCGGACAGGCCGGAGACGGCGGCGGCGACGAGCAGGGGCCGGCCGACCGCGACCGCGAGCAGCAGGGCCCCGGGGAGCAGGAGCGCGATGTTCGCGAGGGTGTCGATGCCGTCGAACGGCACCGAGAACTGCACGGTGCAGAAGACCCGCGGCGTCCCGTCGGGCGGATACACGGTCAGCGCGATCCCCACGACGAAGGCGAGCGCGGCGAGGACGAGAAGAGTCCTTACCGCGCCGCGCCGGTGCAGCAGCCAGGCGATCGCCGTGACCACCGCGACCGCGATCCAGAAGGCGATCGGGACGAGCGCGGCGTGGTCGACGAGGAACGTGCTGATCACGGTGCTCCGCTTCGAGGTGTCGGGGTGGCGGGAGAGGAAGAGGTCTTCCGTTGACGGACGGCCCGCTCACTCCAGGTCGGCCTGTGCCGACGGCCGGCAGGCCTTCGGCGCGAGTCAGCTCCGGAGGGGAGAGCCTGCTGCGTCGAAGCGGTAGCCGCCGAAGGCGCCGCTGAGCAGCGGGCGCGCCGTCGCCATCGCGGCCTGGACCCGGGGGAGGGCGAGGGAGGCCCGATGCGCCTCGGCGCTCTCCCACAGCTCGACGACGAAGACGGTGTCGGGCTGCTCGTCGTCGACCCCGACCTCGTAGAGCAGGCAGCCGGCGTCGACGAGGTCGTCGTTGTGCTCGGTGAGGACGGCGACGAGCTCGTCGCGTCTGCCGGGGACGGCCCCGAGGGTGCCGACGTTCACGAAGGTCATGCCGCGAGGGTACCGCCGAGGACACCGGCGGCGGGTGGCCGTCCCGACGGTCGGAGTGCGGTCGGGACGTCACGCTGGACGGAGTCGCCGTGTTCCCGCCTGCGAACCGCAGACCGGTCGCGGTCGGCCCGAGGCCACGCCGGCTCGGGAGGATCGCGTCGCGAGAGAAGATCCCTGGTGGTCTCCGCGATCCCTGTCGGGTCCCACCGGCCAGGCGTGAGCGTGCTCGGACCGACGGAGTGCGCCCGATCAGCCCGCGGGCCTGCTGAACAGATTGACGACGTTCCCGTCCGGGTCGCGGACGAGGGTGGAGCGGTTGCCCCACGGCATGGTGCTCGGCGGGAGCACCACGTCCTCGCTCCGGGGTGCGAGCTCGGCGAAGGCGCGGTCGACGTCGGCCACCTCGAACTCGAGAAGGACGGAGCGGTTCGACGCGGGGACGACGGCGCCGTCGAGCATCGCGACCGTCGAGGTGTGGGCGATCGCGAGGGTCGCACCCGCTCCCGTGAACTGCGCGAAGACCGGCGCCGGGCGCTCGGCCGGTCGGCCGACGACCTGCTCGTAGAAGGCGACGAGGCCGTCGAGGTCGTCGGTGACGATGCGGAGGGAGGTGAACGACATGGGGCTCCTTCAGGGCCGGGATGAGGTGATGGCACCAGGCTCGCCGGTCGTCGCGACACCGTCCTGTCGGTGTTTCCGCAGATCGTCCGCGACTCCGCGAGGTCCGCGGCGGCCGTCCCCCGAGCAGGTCAGTCGTTGACGACGGACCGCAGCCGTCCGTACTGGAGCGCGAGGTCCTCGGCTCGCAGGGTGCGCTGCGGAGGCCTCTCGTCGGTCACCTCGACCGACAGCATCCGGTCGCCGCGGAACGCCCTGACCCCTCCCGCAGTCGGCACCACGCGATCAGGTACCAGTGCTCCTCCTTCCCGATCGAGCCGAGCGGTTCGACGTCTCGGACCGACTCCGCGCCGCTGCTGTCGCGGTAGCGGAGCCGGACGACACGATCCGCTCGGAGGGCCGTCGCGAACTCCGCCGGGACGATCGCCTCCTCCTCGCTCTCGAGGAAGTGCACCCGGGAGGCGACCGCGCCGGCGCGGGCGGCCACGTCGTCCGGCAGGACCGCGAGCGTCTTCCGGGCAGCGGTCCTGGCTGCCTGCCGGAACGGACTGCGCTGCAGC